>JBKPMF010000287.1:0-7741 GCA_046732015.1 Actinomycetota bacterium | reverse complement strand
GTTCACGCGTTTCGGCGGCCCGGCCATCGTGGTCGACTTCGGCACGGCGACGAACTTCGATGTGGTGAGCGCCAAGGGTGAGTTCGTCGGCGGCGTGATCGCACCCGGGATGCAGGCGAGCGCGGCCAGCTTGTTCTCCCGCACCGCCCGGCTCACGCGGGTCGAACTCATCGCGCCGCCCAGCGTGGTCGGCAAGAGCACGGTCGAGGCGATCCAATCGGGGCTGATCTTCGGCACCGCCGGCGAGGTCGACGCCATCGTGACACGGATCCGCACCGAGCTGCCGGGCGCCACCACGATCGCCACCGGTGGGCTGGCGAGCACGGTGATCCCGCACTGCACCACGATCGATCATCACGAACCCTCGCTCACCCTTGAAGGCCTCCGCTTGGTGTTCGAGAAGAACGTGGCGACCGCCGATGAGTGAGCGCGACGACGAGGCCACCGGACCCACCAGCGAGGACGGATCCAACGCAGGGGACCGGGTCGAGCAAGGGTCTTCGCGGGAAGCGGAGATCCTCGCCGCACGTCGCGAGAGCCTGGCCCGCCTCGCCGACGCCGGCATGGACCCGTTCGCCCTCACGCTGGAGGCCGCGCTCGGCGTCGCCGAACCCGATCCCGTCGCCGGCATCCACCGCGAGTTCGGCGACCTCGAACCCGGCACCACGGGCGATGGCATACGGACCGTCGCCGGACGCATCGTGCAGCGGCGCGACATGGGCAAGCTGAAGTTCCTGGTGGTCCGCGACCGCACCGGTGACATCCAGCTCTTCTGCAACGCCAAGGCCATGGACCCGGTCGCGTTCGCCCTGCTCGACGAGGCCGACCTCGGCGACATCGTCGCCGCCGGCGGTCCGGTGGGGATGACGAAGAAGGGCGAGCTGTCGATCTTCGTCGAGCGATGGGCGATGCTCACGAAGAGCCTGCGGCCGCTCCCCGAGAAATGGCACGGCCTGAAGGACCCCGACCTGCAGCAGCGTCGCCGCTACCTCCACCTGGCCACGGACGAGGCGCCTCGCCGCTACTTCCTGGCGCGCGCCGCTGTCTTGCAGACGATGCGCCGCGTGCTGGACGAGCGTGGGTTCGTCGAGTTCGAAGGCCCGATGCTCCAGCTCGTGGCGGGCGGCGCGAACGCCCGGCCGTTCACCACGTTCCATCACGTGCTCGACCAGGAGATGAAGCTGCGCATCTCGCTCGAGCTCTACCTCAAGCGGATGCTGGTGGGCGGCGTCGAGCGCGTCTACGAACTGGGCCGCAACTTCCGCAACGAAGGCATCGATCGCGACCACAACCCGGAGTTCACGATGCTCGAGGCCTACCAGGCCTACGGCGACTACCGCACGATGATGGAGCTCTCCGAGACCCTGCTCCGCGAGAGTGCCCGCGCCGTGAACCCGATCATGGGGCGCCCCGAGGATGACCTGCGCATCCGCTACCGGGATCTCACGATCGATCTCGAACCGGCGTTCCGGCGCATCACGATCCTGGGGTCGGTGAGCGAGGCCACCGGAGAGGAGGTCACGCTCGATCGCCCCGACCTGGCCGACATCGCCCGCCGCCACGAGGTGCATCTCGAGGAGGGATGGGGACCGGGCAAGATCGTCCAGGAGCTGTTCGAGAAGCTGGTGGAGGACACGATCGAGCAGCCCACGTTCGTGTGCGATTTCCCGCGAGAGGTCTCACCCCTGGCGCGCCCCCACCGTGACGACCCAGGCCTCACCGAGCATTTCGACCTCGTCGTCGGTGGGCTCGAGCTCGTGACCGCGTTCAGCGAGCTCACCGACCCGATCGAACAACGCGAGAAGTTCGAGCTGCAGGCCGCCGCGAAGGCTGCCGGCGACGACGAAGCGCATCCGCTCGACGAGGAGTTCCTGAGGGCCCTGGAGCATGGCATGCCTCCAGCAGGTGGCCTCGGCATGGGGATCGACCGGACGCTGTTGCTGCTGACCGACGCGCCGAGCCTGCGCGACCTGATCATGTTCCCCAGCCAGCGACCCGAGGAATAGCGGCGGACGCGACCGAACCGGGCTACAGGACGGGCTGGTCGTCGCCCGCGGCCTCGTGCAGCGTGACCACGAGGTCCTGCAGGCCCGTGCCCTTGGCGAGGAACCCCCTGGCGCCGGCTTCGCGTGCTTCGCGCTCGACGCCTTCGTCGGCATGCGCCGTCAGGATCACCACGGGCAAGCCGGGGCGGGACTCGTGGATCTTCTTCATGGCGTCGATGCCGGACAGGTCGGGCATGGACAGGTCCATCAGCACGACGTCGGGCGCGAGCGTCTCGGCCTCTTCGCAGGCAGCGACCCCACCCCCGGCCTCGCCGGCGACCTCGATGTCGGCCACCATACGGAGCGCCGACGTGAGGGCCTTGCGGAAGGCCGGGTGGTCGTCAACGACGAGGACTCGCAAGCTCATGTCTCCTTCGTACAGTTCGGAGGCGTGTTGCACGCGGATCCCCTCGTTCGTGCCGCCGGCGCCGGAAAGCTCGGACATCCTCGCATCGCTCAACGGGCCGACACAACTGGCCATACGGGGGAGATCGTGATGGCCCGGATGGGGGATGGGCGGCATCGGCCGAAAGGCCCCCTCCAGGCACGGTGGGCCGTTCGTCCCCCAGCGATCAGTCGCCCCATCCGGCTGGACCGCGACATCGTCGGAGCACTTGCCGAGCGACTTGCCGAGCGACTTGCCGAGCGACTTGCCGAGAGACTTGAGAGAAATCCTCATCCTCCGACCGTGAACGTCCGAATAACCCTGCAGAGGGCATCACCGGGTCGGTGACGGAAGGACGGGAACTATGGAGCGGGCGTTCAGGGGTTATCAGGCCCCACGGGTATACTTCCCTCCAGTGGGCGCCGCGGCCGGACACCGGGTGCGGCGCCTCAGGTGCCTCGGGGGTAGGACGTGGTCCGCAGATCCCCTAGGCCGGAACATGTGGGCTTCGCGGCCCGGAGGACGCTGACATGTTCGAACGGTTCACGGATCGAGCCAGAAGGGTCGTCGTCCTGGCGCAAGAAGAAGCCAGGATGCTCAACCACAACTACATCGGAACCGAGCACATCCTGCTCGGTCTCATCCACGAGGGCGAAGGCGTCGCCGCCAAGGCTCTCGAATCGCTGAACATCTCGCTGGAAGCCGTCCGCCAGCAGGTCGAGGAGATCATCGGCCAGGGCCAGGCTGCGCCCACCGGCCACATCCCCTTCACCCCGCGTGCGAAGAAGGTCTTGGAGCTGTCGCTGCGCGAAGCGCTGCAGCTCGGTCACAACTACATCGGCACCGAGCACATCCTGCTCGGGCTGATCCGCGAAGGCGAGGGCGTCGCAGCCCAGGTGCTCCAGAAGCTGGGCGCCGACCTCAACCGCGTCCGTCAGACCGTCATCCAGCTGCTGTCGGGCTACACCGGCGGCAAGGGCGAGACCACCCCCGGTGGCCAGGGCGAAGGGCAGAGCGGCCAGGGTTCCATGGTGCTCGACCAGTTCGGCCGCAACCTCACCCAACTCGCGCGAGACGGCAAGCTCGATCCCGTCATCGGCCGCGAGAAGGAGATCGAACGGGTCATGCAGGTCCTGTCCCGGCGCACCAAGAACAACCCGGTGCTGATCGGGGAACCCGGTGTCGGCAAGACCGCGGTCGTCGAAGGCTTGTCCCAGGACATCGTCAGGGGCGAGGTCCCCGAAACGCTGAAGGGCAAGCAGATCTACACGCTCGACCTCGGTGCGCTCGTCGCCGGTTCCCGCTACCGCGGTGACTTCGAGGAGCGCCTCAAGAAGGTGCTGAAGGAGATCAAGACCCGCGGCGACATCGTGCTCTTCATCGACGAGCTGCACACGCTGGTCGGCGCCGGCGCGGCCGAAGGCGCCATCGACGCCGCCAGCATCCTCAAGCCCATGCTGGCCCGCGGCGAGCTGCAGACCATCGGCGCCACCACGCGCGACGAGTACCGCAAGCACCTCGAGAAGGACGCGGCGCTCGAGCGCCGGTTCCAGCCCATCGAGGTGCAGGAGCCGTCCGTCGCGCACACCATCGAGATCCTCAAGGGGCTGCGCGACCGCTACGAGGCCCACCACCGCGTCAATTTCACCGACGACGCGCTGGTCGCCGCCGCCAACCTCGCCGACCGCTACATCAGCGACCGGTTCCTGCCCGACAAGGCGATCGACCTGATCGACGAGGCCGGCTCGCGCATGCGCATCCGTCGCATGACCGCGCCGCCCAACGTCCGCGAGGTCGACGAGAAGATCGCTGAGGTTCGCCTCGAGAAGGAATCCGCGATCGACGGTCAGGACTTCGAGAAGGCCGCCTCGCTGCGCGACAAGGAACGTCAGCTGCAGGAAGAGCGCTCCCGCCGCGAGGAAGAGTGGAAGTCGGGCGAGATGGACATCCTGTCCGAGGTCGACGAAGAGGAGATCGCCGAGGTCCTGTCCATCTGGACCGGCATCCCCGTCTTCAAGCTGACCGAGGAGGAGACCGAGAAGCTGCTCCGCATGGAGGACGAGCTGCACAAGCGCATCGTCACCCAGAACGAAGCGATCTCCGCCGTCTCCCGCGCCATGCGCCGCACGCGGTCCGGACTGAAGGACCCCCGTCGCCCCGCCGGCTCCTTCATCTTCCTGGGGCCCTCCGGCGTCGGCAAGACCGAGCTGTCCAAGGCGCTCGCCGAGTTCCTGTTCGGCGACGAAGACTCGCTGATCCAACTCGACATGTCCGAGTACATGGAGAAGCACACCGTCAGCCGCCTCATCGGCTCTCCTCCCGGCTACGTCGGGTACGAGGAGGGTGGTCAGCTCACCGAGGCCGTGCGCCGCAAGCCCTTCAGCGTGGTCCTGTTCGACGAGATCGAGAAGGCCCACCCTGACGTCTTCAACACGCTGCTCCAGATCCTGGAGGACGGTCACCTCACGGACTCGCAGGGTCACAAGGTGGACTTCAAGAACACGATCATCATCATGACCTCGAACCTGGGTACGCGTGACATCCAGAAGGGTCCCGGCATCGGGTTCGCGGCCAGCGCCAACGAAGAGGTCACCTACGAGAAGATGCGCGACCGGGTCACGGAGGAACTGAAGAAGTCCTTCCGTCCCGAGTTCATCAACCGTATCGACGAGGTCATCGTCTTCCGTTCGCTGACCCAGGACGACGTCAAGAACATCGTCGACCTGATGATGCGCCGGGTGCGCGACCAGCTGAAGGCCAAGGACGTCGAGATCGAGCTGACCGAGGCGGCCAAGGTCCTGCTGGCTACCCAGGGCTACGACCAGTCGCTCGGGGCCCGGCCGCTGCGTCGCACCATCCAGCGTCTTGTCGAAGACCCGCTCGCCGAGAAGCTCCTCTACAAGGAGTTCCGTGCCGGCGAGACCATCTTCGTCGACGCCGTGGACGGCGAGATCGTGTTCGAGCACACGGACGGCATGCTCCCGCCCGACGTGCCTCCCGTCGAACTTGCGGGCTCGACCGAGTAGATCGATCACCCGCATCCCGGCGGCGTCCTGTGAGGCGCCACCACTCAAGGCCGAAGCCCGGCCCCGCCATGGGGACCGGGCTTCTCGGCATCCAGGGGTGGGGCACCGAGGGACGCCCGATCAAGCGCGAGTGGCCGGATGCCGACCTGTGATGGATGGACGCTGCCCTTCCTCGCCGGCGAGCGTCGAGGGTCGACCTCGGTGGCTCGCTCGGATACCTCACGGCCCTGTGGGGTGCCTCCCTGGTGGTTCGCGGCGGGTTCTTGTCGCTGTGCCCGGGCTGCGACGCGGATGCCCTCTCCCTCCGTTCGATCGTGATCGGGCTGATCATGTTGATGGTCGTGGGGGCCTTCCTGTGGAGCCGGGATCTGCGTCGTGCCGCGCTCATGGTGACGATCCCGGGCATGCTGGCCGGTGTTGCCATCACCGTGGTGGATCCCTCGTTCGCCATCCTCGGGCTCCTGGGGGTGCCGGCCGCCTGCTCGGCCGCCGCGGCCGGTGTGCGCCGGCGCGAACGGTGGGATCGCGCTGCCGTCGTGTGGACGTTCGCGGCCACCGCGGTGCTCGGCGCGGCCGGCACCGGGCTCGTCGCGCTCGCTGCCTCAGCAGCGGTGGTCGCCTGCGTCGTGTTGGGTCCGGATCCCGACCGGTTCCTCCTTCCATCGCCGATCGCTGGCGACGCTCCGTAGGCGGCTCTTCCTCAGCCGTAGGATGCCGACGTGCGAGCCGCGGTGAAGGTCCTGGCCTGGCTGGGCACCGTGCTGGCCGCCGCCGGGATCGTGGGTGGCGCCTACCTCTACGGAGTGAACTCGGGACTCTTCACCGCCGGGCGCGCCGACGACGTGGGGCGCCGATTGCTGGACGACCGGTTGTTCCAGCGGGTGGTGGCCGAGCGCACCGCCGACGCCATCGTGGAGCAGGCACCGGCCCTCGAACCCAGGCGCGAGGCGATCGTCGAGTCGGCCGTCGCGGTCACCGGAACCCGTGCGTACCGCGAGCTGTTCCAGGGGGTGGTCGACATCGCCTACGAACGGGCGCTCGACGACGAGCTGGACGAACCCGTGGTCATCACGGCCGACGACCTCGCTCGGCTCCTCGCCCGCGAGGAGCCCGTGATCGGCGATCTGCCGCTCGATCCGCTCGGTTCCGAAGGGGTCGAGCTCATGAGCGCCCGCGACATCGTGAAACTCAGGAAGGCGAAGTCTGCCGCCGAACGGTGGGACACACCGCTCCTGGCGGGAGGCATCGTCCTCGCGATCGTCGCCATCGCGCTCCCCGGTCGCAAGGGTCCCCGATTGGTGTTGCTGGGTGCCTGCATCGCTCTGGGAGCCGCCGTGCTGTACTTCGCGAACGGCGTCGCCGGCGACGAGGTCGCCGCTCGCTCGCCGCAGGATGCCGCCGCCGTGGTCGATGCGCTCTGGGGATCGGCGGCGACGTCGGTCCGCGTCTGGCTCGGAGGAACCTTCATGGCGGGCCTCCTGGTGGTCGCCACCGGGTTCGTGATCGGCGTGGGCAGGGACACGACACCCTGACTCAGGGCGAGCGCGGTCACATGGTGAGTCCTCGCAGGTCCTCGGGGATGAGATCGGCGAACTCCCACGCGGTCCAGTAGTCGGCGGTGAGCCGGGCCGCATCGGCGTGCACGCCGTGCGCCTCGGCCCACTCGCACGCACGCTCGAGGTCTCGCTCGAGGAACGAGCGCGCGTGGCGGTTCTTGCGAGGGTCCACCGCCTGAGGCACGTCGATGACCACGAGCGCGCCGTCCCACACCAGCAGGTTGTACGGGGAAAGGTCGCCGTGGACGACGTTGAGGTAGAGCATCCGCTCGATCGCCCGCAGGAGCTGGTCGAACAGATCCTGCGCCTCGGCCGTGTCGTCGGGGCGGTAGTTCCGCAACTGCGGCGCGGCGAGGTCCTCATCGCCGATGTAGGTCATGAGGATCGCGTCCTCGGTTCGTTCGATCGGCGCGGGGATCGACACGTTGCCCTCCGACAGGGCTCGGAGCGTCTCCCACTCGCGGTTGACCCAGAGCGAGCCCTGCACCTGCCGCCCGAACGTCGTCTTCTTCTCGAGGGCCACGCGGACCCTGCGCGGCTTGATCCATTCGCCGTCGCGGTACATCGACTCATCGCGGAAATCCCGCCGATTGAGCGGGTGATATGCCTTCAGGGCCAGCAGATCATGGCCGGTGGTCCGTGGGTTGGCGCGGCACAGGTGGACCGATGCTTCCTTGCCGCTCTTGATCGGCCGGATGACGTGCTCGATCAGTCCTTCGTCCAGGAAGT
>JBKPMF010000286.1:0-22919 GCA_046732015.1 Actinomycetota bacterium | reverse complement strand
GAGCGAGGAGGAGGTTCAGGCGGGCATCCACGAGATGCTTCACGAATACCGCCGGTCGCTTCCCGACGAGCGACGGCGCCTCCTGGAGCGCTATCGGTTCACCGATGCGGCACACAAGATCGTCGGGGTCGGCAGCGTGGGGCTGCGGGCGTTCATCGCCTTGTTGCAGGGACGCGACGAAGATGACCCGTTGTTCCTGCAGATGAAGGAGGCACGCCATTCGGTGTTGGAGGAGCACCTACCGAAGTCGCGCTTCCGCAACCACGGGCAACGTGTGGTGGAAGGCCAGAGGCTGATGCAGGCCGCCAGCGACATCTTCCTCGGGTGGACGAAAGGCATCGACCGGCAACGCAACTACTACTGGCGACAGCTCCGCGACATGAAGGGTTCTCTCGACGTGGAGCATGCGCCGCCCGGCGTGATGACGCTGTATGCCCGCACGTGCGGATGGACGCTCGCTCGCGCGCATGCGCGCTCCGGTGACCCCGTGGCGATCGCCGCCTACCTCGGGGTCAGCAACCGATTCGACCGAGCCATGGGGGACTTCGCCGAACGGTACGCCGACATCAACGACGGTGATCACGAGGAGTTCTGCAGCGCGATCGCGGCCGGGAAACTGCCGGTGCGCGAAGGCGTGTGATCGCCGGGCTCACAGCCCGGCCAGCGATGACTCCAGCCCGCGGATGAACGTCGGATAGGGGTAGATCAGATCCTTCAGCGCCTGGATCGGCACCTGGGCGCGCACGGCCAGCATCAGGATGCCCAGCATCTCGCCGGCGGCCGGGCTCATGATCGAACCGCCCACCAGGACGCCGCGATCGGCATCGGCGATCAGCTTGATCACGCCGTGCTCGGCATCCGTCCCGTGGATGGAGCCGCGGGTGGAGTAACTGGTGTCGGAGACACCCACCCGCACCTGGATCCCGGCGTCTTCGGCCTGCTGCTGGGTGAGCCCCACGCTGGCCACCTCGGGATCGGTGAACGTGACCCGAGGGACCGCCGAGTAATCGGCGGGTGCGTGTGGCTGGCCGAGGATGTCGGCGGCCGCGATCCGTCCCTGATAGGTGGCGATGTGCGTGAATCCGCCCTTGCCGGTGATATCGCCAACGGCCCAGAGACCGTCGGCCACGCGCATCCGGTCGTCCACCTCGATCGAGCGATCCGACGGGTCGAGCCCGGCGGCGGTCACGCCGACCGCCTCGAGATCGCTGCGCCGTCCCGTGGCGACGAGGAGCCGGTCGCCTTCGACCCTTGAGCCGTCGGACAGCACCACGCGAACGCCTTCGCCCACCGAGGAGACCCGTTCGGCCCGGACGTTGAGGCGGAGCGTGATCCCTTCGTCCGACAGGACGCGTCCGAGCGCCTCGCCGTTCTCGGGTTCCTCCAGGGCGAGCACGCGGGCGGCGGACTCCACCACGGTGACGTCGGCACCGAACCGGTGGAACACCTGTGCCAGCTCCAGACCGATCGCGCCACCTCCGAGCACGATCAATCGGCGAGGCACGTCGGTCGCCTCGATCGCGCCGCGGTTGGTCCAATAGGGCGTCTCGCTCAACCCTTCGATGGGTGGGATCGCGGGCTCGCCGCCGGTGGCGATCACGACCCCGCGCTCAGCCTCGTACACGGTGCCGTCGACCTCGACGGAACGGGGCCCGTGGAGGCGGGCCGAGCCACGCACGATCTTCGTGCCCTTCGCCTCGTGCCGCTCGACCGCCGCTTCGTCGTTCCAGTCGGCGGTGAACTCCCGGACGCGCGCCGCGACCTTCGCCCACTCGGGATCGATGCGCAGCGACCCTGCCAGCCCGATGGCACGCGCGGCTTCGGCGAGGGAATCCGCGGCGCGCACCATGACCTTGGAGGGCACGCAGCCCCAGTAGGGACACTCGCCACCGACGAGCTTGCGTTCGATGCCCAGGACGCGGAGACCACCGTCGGTGCACCGACCGGCGACCTCCTCGCCCCCGGGGCCCATCCCCATCACGATGACGTCAGCGTCGCTCACAAGCTGATCCCTTCCGTTCGAACACCCGTGCCCACGGTAGGGTCGCACGATGGGCGTTCATCGGCATGCCAACCCGCCACCATGGGGCCTCCACCGGCCGTGCGCCCCGCACGACGCGGCGCAGGTCGGCGGCTGAGTGGCTGATCCCGCTCGCCTGCGCAGCCGGACGCTCGACCGCCCGTGGGGGCACATGCACGTGTGGGAAGCCGGCCCCGACGACCCCGATACACCCGCCGTCCTCGCCGTCCACGGCCTGGGCGGCTCGGGCCGGTACTGGCAAGGGTTGGCCAACCGCACGGCGGGCACCCACCGGCTCATCGCCCCCGACCTCGCCGGGTTCGGCCGTTCCGATGAACCGGCGCTCGACGCCGATCGCGCACTGCATCTGGGCGACCTCGACGCGGTGATCGAGGCCACCGCTCCTGCATCGCGGATCTGGGTGGTCGGCCATTCCCTGGGCGGCGTCCTGGCCGCGCTCTGGTCGAGCGGCCGGCACGATCGCGTGGCAGGGCTGGCGCTGGCCGCCGCACCCTTCCCCACGGGCAAGGCGATGGACTTCCGATCCCAGGCAGACCTGCAGGCCTCGCCGGTGCGACGGGCGATGGGCCGGGGCGTCCGCACGATCTGGCCGGTGATCGCGGTGCCTGTGGGTCTGGCCCGCGGCTACCCGCCCGCCACCGTGATCGACTTCGGCCGGCAGTCGATCCGGAGCCGCGCGTGGACCTTGTGGTCGCTGTGGTCCGACCCATCGTTGGTCGAGGAGATCCTGCAGGTCGGCACGCTCGATGGAACCCTCCCGACCCTGCTCGCCCACGCCGGCGACGACCGCACCGTGAAGACCACTGCCCACGCGGCCTGGACCCGCCTGCTCCCCCACGCCGAAGAGCACGTGGTGGAGCGCGGCGGTCACCAGTTCCTGCTCCGCACCGGCTTCGAGCCGGTGACGAGCTGGCTCAGAACATCTTCTGGAACTTCGCGAAGGCGCCCGCCGCCGGGTTCCCCGCCAGGTCCTTGATCGAGGCCGCCGGGATGTAGATCACGTTGACGTCACCCACCGAGGCGAGCGAGGCGCACCCCGTCCCGGTGCACGAACCGGCGATCCGGACCGTCACCACGTCCTGGGCCGAACCACCCTGCAGCAGCAGGAGCGAGGAGGGCCACGAGGCCGTCGCGGTGTCGAGGGTCACGTAGCCGTTCGAGCCGAGGTCCATCGATCCCTGCATGAAGTTGGAGACCGTGAGCTGGTCGTTGCCGGAGCCCGCAGGGTCGGTGATCGTCAGGTTGGCCGACGACGGGATCGACGAGGGCAGCAGCGCCTCGCTCCACTCGGACGTGAGTTCGTCGCACGGCTCGGCGAGACCGCCGTTGGACGGCGCACCGTTGCACACACCGCTGGTGTTGTGGCCCTTGCGGAACCCGACCGCCACCGGGCTCGCCTTGTCGGTGGGCGCCACCGGCGAGAACACGGCGCGGTTGCCCGCCGCATCCTGGATCAGGTTCGGCGTGGCCAGCTGGACGCGGAACAGCCCCACGCCCGTGTCGGGCTGGTTCTGCGGGTTGGTGATCGACAGGATCGCCTGGTTGCCCGAGATCGTGACCGACGAGAGCGAGCCCGCCGAGGGGACGTTCGTCAAGGTCCAGCCGTCGGTGCACGGTGCGAGACAGGTCGCAAGGTTCTCGCTGAAGGTGACGACCACCTGATCGACGAATCCGTCGGCGTTCAGGTCGAACATCTGCGTCGCGGTCCGCGACGGTGCGGTGGTGTCCCCGCCCAAGGCCGGATCCTTCACCGCGTTGTACCGGGCCACCGCGTTGTCCGCCGCATCGACATCGCTCGCCAGCCCATCGACCGATGAGGTGTTCACGATCGTCTGTGGCTGCGCGGGCGCCGTGACCGGGACCGTGATCGTGGCGACGTCGTTGGCGTTCATCGCGCCCAGCGAACAGGTCAGGGTGGTCGTTCCCGAGCACGATCCCTGCGAGGCCACCGCCGGGCCGGCCGGCGTCACGTTGCCGGACAGGGTGTCGGTGACCACCACCCCGGGATCGGCGTCCGGGCCTTGGTTCGTCACCGTGAGCACGTAGGAGAACGAACTTCCCTGGTCGATCTTCGTGGCGTTGGCCGGCGAGACCGTCAGGTTCAGGTCAGCGCCCGCGACCGCGTTCACTACGGTCGAGGCGGCCGCCGAGTTGTTCGACGGGTTCGCGTCGTTGCCGACGCTGGTGACGGACACCGAGTTGCCGAGCGATCCGGCGGCGGTGGGCGTGACGGTGATCGACGGCGTCGCCGATCCGCCGGACGCCATCGTGCCCAGATCACAGGACACCGTGTGCGTGCCCGCGGTGTAGTTGCAGCTCGCGGAGGCGCTCACGAAGTTCACGGAGGCGGGCAGCGCGTCGGTCAGGGTGACGTTGGCGGCCGCGTCCGGACCCGCGTTCGTGACGGTGGCCGTGTAGGTGAGCTGCTTGCCGGCATCGACCGGATCGGGGGCGTCGGCGAGCGTCACCCCGACGTCGACCGCAGCCGAGATCGCGTTGTCGGTCCACTGCGCGAAGTTGAGTTGCTTCATGGGAACCACGCGCGTGAAGTCACCGCCGACGTACAGGTTCGCGTTGAACGTACGCACCGCGAACACGCCGAGGAAGCCCGCGGTGACGTTGGGCAGCCACGACTGATCGAGCACGCCCGTCAGGGGATCGGTCCGAACCAGCTGGTTCACCGCGATGGACGTGTACTTGAAGAAGTGGCCCCCGAAGTACGGGACGCCGTTGAGGACGCCGACCGCCTGGACGTTGCCGTCGGTCTTCTTCTCCCACAGCTTGGCGCCGGTGGTCGCGTTGACGGCGACCGCCTTGCCGCCACCCCCGCCGCCCGCCAGGTAGATGCGTGCGGGGCCACCCTCGATGTCCAGGATGGGGTAGGTGGGGTGGAAGCAGGTGGAACACGCGTTGGCGCCGGTCGTGGCATCGACGGCGGCGAACCGACGCTGGTCGCTGCCGTTGATGTTGACGAAGTTGCCCCCGATGTAGGCCTTCCCGTTCTGCACCACGATGTCGCGCACCAAGCCGTCGGCGGTGGGCACCCACTGCGTGGAGATGGACCCGTCGACGGGACTCAACGCCGCGAGCTTGCTCCGCGGGGTGGAGCCGAGGGTGGAGAACGAACCGCCGATGTACACCCGGTCGGCGGTGACCGCGATGCCGCGGGTCACCGTGTTGGGGAACCCCGCCGGCTTCCACGACGAGAGATTGCCGGAAGGGAGGTCGAAAGCGGCGATCATCTTGCGCGACTGCCCGCTCGCCTGCGTGAAGTTGCCGACCGCGTAGAGGCGCGAGCCGTCGGGAGCGGCGGCGAGTCCGAAGATCGTCCCGTTGATGTCGGGGTTGAACGACGTTGGCTGCCCCGTCGCGGCGTCGATCGCCGCGAGGTGGTTCCGGGGCACGGTGGCGTCGTTGTCCGCCTGCAGGGCGGTGAAATCGCCGCCGAGGTAGATCGTGCCACCCACGCGGAGGATCGCGTTGACCGTGTTGCTGGCGCCCCACGTGTCGTCGGGCAGCAGCGGCACGGTTGCGCCGGCAGGGACCATGCCTGCCAGGCCGATGACGACGGCGAGCAGCGAGAAGAGCGAGACCGTGCGAAGGTTGCGCTTCATGATGTTCCGCCCCCTCCCAGGGCGAATGCTTCCGGGGAGAATCCCGAGATACTACTCCGTACGCACTAGGGAGCAACCCCCACGCCGATGAACGGCCCGTTCGCCCTAGTGCCGATGCGCCGAGGAGGGATCCCCGCGAGCGGGGCAACGAACCGGAAGCATCTCGCAACGGGTGCCCCTACCCTGCCTGGGATGGATGCGCGGAGCTTCGATTTCTGGCTCGGGACCTGGCGATGCACCTGGGACGGCGGCGACGGGACGAACACGGTCACGCGCGCCTTGGACGATCACGTCATCCTCGAACGGTTCACGGCGGCCGGTGCCGAGCCGTTCGAGGGCATGAGCATGTCGGTGTTCGACCCCGTGCAAGGGTGGCGGCAGACCTGGGTGGACTCGAACGGGAGCTACTGGCACTTCGTGGGCGGCCACGATGAAGCGGGCGACCTGTGCTTCACCACACCGGGGCCGGTCGATGCCGACCGTCACGTCAAGAGGATGGTGTTCGGCGGCATCGCCCCCGATGCCTTCGCCTGGCGGTGGGAGTCCTCACCCGACGCCGTCACCTGGACGCCGCGCTGGGCGATCGACTACCGCAGAGCTTCACCGTGAAGAGAGCGTGAGCGTTCATGACGCTCGGCCGATCAACGGCATCGCGGGCGTCGCGCCCTTGCCCTTGAGCTCCATCACCCGACGTGCCCACAGGACGTACCGCCCGGCCAACAGCGTCGCGGTGGTCTCGGATACGAGGATCTCCCCGGGGGCCCCCGATGATTCCAGCCGGCTCGCCAGGTTCACGGTGTCGCCCCACAGATCGTAGGCGAACCGATGCCGGCCGATCACCCCGGCCACCACCGGGCCGGTCGCGATGCCGACGCGGACCTGGATCGGTTCACCGGTCGGCCACCGAGAGTCGGCCATGCTCGCGCGGATCTCCAACGCCATCTCAGCGGCGGCCTGCGCGTGGTCGGGCCGCGGCTCGGGTGCGCCCGCTACCGCCATGTAGGCGTCGCCCACCGTCTTGATCTTCTCCATCCCCACGCGCTGCGCGAGATCGTCGAACCTCGTGAAGACCTCGTCGAGGACCGCCACCAACGGCGCGGGGGCGATGCGCTCGGCGTGCTCGGTGAACGAGACGAGGTCGGCGAACACCACCGTCACCTGTTCATGGCCGTCGGCCAGGAGCTCGACGCCGGGTTCGGACCCGCGCGCCTTCAGCCGTTCGACGATCGCGGCGGGCAGCGTGTTGAGGAGCAACTCGTCGGCGCGGACGCGCGCGGCATCAACTGCCGCTCGCGCAGGAACAGCAGCCGCGCGGACCGATCCAGCCCGTAGGAAGCCGCCATGCCCACGAACGCGAACACCACCAAGAAGTAGTTCGCGACCAGGAACTGCGTGTTGGTGTCGCTGGCGAACGCGATCGTGAGCACGTCGTAGATCACGATCGACACCGCGCCCACCACGGCCGCGTAGACGAACTGCACGCGCGAGAGCACGTAGGCGAACGCCAGGATCAGCATCATCCCCGCGTATCCCCAATCGGCGGGTGCGGTGCCGGGCAGGGCGACCCGGTCGACCGACCAGATCAGCGCGTTCGCCACCAGGACGAGCGAGATGATCGGTTGCCAGCGCCGGCGCCACCAGGCGGCGTACGTGCACGCGAGCGCCACCAGGTTGAGCGGCACCGCCACGCCGTACCGCAGGATGGTGTCGATCTCCCCGCCTTCGGGCACGAGCCGGTGGGCGAGGAACCCGAACAGGATCCATCCCGCCACCCCGAGTACGTAGGCGAGCCGGACGTACGGCAGCGTGTCGCGTTGGTAGCTCTCCTGGAACGCGCGCTCGGTGTCCTGATCGACGAACCGAAGGGTGAACTGGTCGATCTCGGGGGCCTGCTCCAGGAAGGCGCGGAACAACCGCGGGATCGAACGGCCCCTGCGTCCTCGGGCGTCGATGCCAGGCGGGTCGAGCTCGGGGGTGCGGTCATCCATCCGGCTGGATGTTCCCATGGGCACAGCGCGCGTCAGGGCAGGCGAACCGGCCGGATCACGGGGAAGAAGGCCGGCGGCGCCTCGGCCGACGGCCGGCGGAGCAAGGGATCGAGGCGGTCGACGGGCAGCAGGTCGACCGCGTAGGCATCGAGGAGCCGAGCCTGGAGCTGCGCAGGGTCGATGCCGGTCGGAGTGGTGCGCCGGCCGTCCGGAAGTTCGATCCCCTCCCGATGGTCCCGACACAGGACGGAGGCATGGCCGCCGAAGGCGTGCACCACGGCCGGTGTGCCCGGGCCCGGCTCGACCCAGGCACACAGGACGCACACCAGTCGCAGACGCGCGGGATAGGCGTGAGCGGCGCGCCAGCCGCGCTCGTGCTCGATCACGCGACCCCACAGCGCCACCGTGCCCACCACCGAGGGCGGCGGGTACGCCGGCACCGTGTCACGGGCGAAGTCGTCGAGGGAACGGTGCGCGTAGACGCCGCATCGGCATCGCTCGCCCGGACTCTCGTGGACGGGACGTCCGATCGAGAGCAGCCGGTTGAGACCACATCGAGCCGTGGTGGCGGTGCGGGGCTGCCAGGTGTCCGACCCCACGCCGGCGCCGGCCGGAAGCAGTCCCGGCGCCTCGGCCGCGAGATGCCACGCACGCCAGCCGACGATGGGCTCATCGGTCGGCGCGGCGACCTCCAGGGCTCGGTCTGCACCCATCGTTCGAGCGTGCGCCCCGCGGGCGGGGACCGCAAGGGAGCCGTCGGGCGCTAGGCTGCGCCGCGATGGTTCCCGACGACGTCGCCACGCCTGCCACGGAAGCGCTCGAAGGCTCGGACCTCGCCTTCGAGGTGGTGCGCTTCGAGCCACCGTCGAGCGCGCAGGAGAGTGCGGACCGCCAGGGGATCGACCTCGCCTCGTTGTTGCGCACGATCGTCGTACGGCGCGGCGCCGACGACTTCGTCTTCGTGCTGGTGCCGGGAGGACGACAGATCGCCTGGCCGAAACTCCGGTCGCACCTCGGGGTCAAGCGCATCTCGTTGCCCGACGCCGAGGAGGCCAAGGCCGTGACCGGCTACGAACGGGGTGCCATCACGCCCTTCGGTTCCCTGCGCCCGTGGCCCGTGATCGCCGATGCGACCGTGGCGACGCTCGGCCGGGTCGCCATCGGCGGCGGGGCCCGCGGCGTGAACCTGCATCTCGACGCGCACGAACTGATCGGTGCGACCCACGCCGACGTCGCGGATGTCACCGTCGAGGCGGCGGTGCCCGACTGAGTGCTCCGGCATCAGGAACCGACCGGGCCGCCCACCGACATGGGTGGTCTGGTGAGCGACCGGATCAGCTCGATGCGGGTGCCGTCGGCCTCGCGGTCGACCACCACTTCATCCATCAGGGTGCGCATGATCATCAGGCCGTTGCCCCGGACGGGGTCGGGATCGTGTTCTGACCACAGCCCGTCGTCGGCCACGTGCACCACGACCCGAGCGCCGTCGATCCAGCCGCGGAACTCGACCGACCCCCCGGGGGTGGGATGGGCATGTTCGATCGCGTTCGCGAGGGCCTCGCTGCACACCAGGATCAGCTCCTCCACGATGCCCTCGGGGACCTGGTGGCCGTCCAGCCAGGTCCGGAGAGCGGCTCGCGCGGGAGCGAGGGCACCGGGGTCGCGCTCGATGGTGTGATGGAAGCTCGGCCGGAGCGTCACGGTGAGGATGGCCACATCGTCGACCGACGTCCCCTCGTCGATCAGCGCAGCGGCCAGGGCATCGCCCAGGCCGTCGCGGTCCGCGTCGCGTCCCGCCACGTGCTCCGCCGTCTGACGGAGACGTTCGAGGCCTTCGTCGAGTGACTCGTCGCGACGCTCCACCAAACCGTCGGTGTAGAGCACCACCGTGTCGCCGGGTTCCATCGTGGTCACCGACTCTTCCCGGCGGGCGGGCTCCACCACCGCGAGCGGGACCGACCGACCGCCTTCGAGGAACCGCGCCTTCCCGAGGCGGTCCACGACCATGGGGGGAAGGTGGCCGGCGGAGGCGTATCGCAACGTCCCCGTCGAACACTCGAGTTCGGCGCTCGCCACCGTCGTCACCTCGGCCCCGGGCAGGTCCCGCGAGAATCGGTCCAGCAACATCAAGAGCGAGGCGGGACCGTGCGCCTCCTGGGAGAGGGCACGCCAGGCCACCCGAAGCTGTCCCATCGTCGCCGCGGCAGCGAGCCCTCGCCCCACCACATCCCCGACGGCCATCACCAAGCTGTCCTCGGAGAGCTCGAGCGCGTCGTACCAGTCGCCACCGACGTCGAGGATCTGAGCGGCCGACCGGTACAACCCGTGGACGGATGCCTGCGCGAGCACGGGAAGATCGGCCGGCAGCATCGCCCGCTGGAGCTCCTCGGCGGCGGCCCGCGTCTGGTCGGATGTCTGGGCTCGACGCAGGGCTTGGGCGACCTGTGCGGACAAGGCCCGGACCGCCTCCCGCACGTCGCGGGACGGGAGATGCTCGGCATCGAGGATGAGCACGACGGCGCCGATCGGCGCTCCCTGGACCACCAGCGGCAGCGCCCAGATCGCGCGCCCTTCGCCACCCGAGATGCGATACCCGGCCGGATAGCGGGATCGGAACGCGTCGGTGGTTTCGGCCATGACCTCGCGACCGGTTCGGAAGGCCTCGCTGGAGGCCGCCGCATCATCGATCGCGAGTCGAGGCATCTCGGCGGCATCATCGTCGGCCAGCCCGCGCACCGACACGAACTCCAGGTACCCGTCCTCATGGGCCAAGGCCACGCCACCGGCGATCGCCCGCGCGATCGCGATCACCCGGGTGAGCACGATCCCGGCAGCCGCCTCCGCCGTCGCTGCTCGTGACAGCTCGACGGAGAGTCGCCGCTGCGACTCGACACGAGCGCGCTCACGCTCCGCGGTCGTGCGGGCCTCATCCACCGCGGCGAAGAGCCTGGCCTGCTCCAGCGCACGAGCGCCGGTCGAGGCGAGATCCTCCAGGAGCGTGCGATCGTCTTCATCGAGGCGTCGGGAGGGCGGGAAGCGGAAGGCGAGCGCCCCCAGGGTGGCCCGTGGCACGTTCAGGGGTACGACGGCGGTGGGACCGTCCGGTGATTCCGTTCCCTCCGTGAACACGCTGATCCCACTCGTGGCCACCCGCACGATCGCGTGGTCGTCGTCCAACGGAAGGCTCCCCAGCGCCGTGGTCGTCTTCGCTCCTTCGATGGTCGTCTCCGAGGCACCCCCGCCATCTCGCACCGGAACGATCTCCAGCGCGGAGCCCTCGTCGTCGAGGAGGCCGAGGGTGACCGACACGGCGCCCGTCGCCTCCTGGGCGCACCGCACCATGGCTTCCACGACGGCGTCGACGTCGTGCGCATCGAGCAGCGCGGCGGCCATCGTCTGCATCGCCTCGCTTCGCCTCGCGTCGGCTCGCAACCGCCGGCGCGACGCTTCCAGGGCCTCCTCGCGACGCCTCGCCAGGCTGATCGCGAGCTGCACGAGTCCGGCGAGCGCGAGCGCCGCCAAGAGCAGTCCCAGCGGACCCACCAGATCGGTGTTCCCGGGCACGACCACACCCACCAGCCACCGCCGACCCCCGACGGACACCTCCCGGGTGACGGCGTCAGAGGCGACCGAAGGGTCGCCGTACAAGACCTGACCCCCGTCCAACACCACCAACTGGGTGTCGGCGGGGAGCTGATGCTGGACCTGCGACACGAGCTCCTCGGTCCGATAGGCCGCGGTCACGAAGCCGACCTGCGCCGCCGTTCGATCCTGGATCGTCCCGAGCGGCACACCGTGTCGGTACAGAGGTGCGATGACCAGGAACCCGGGCTCCCCCGTGGTGGACAGCTGCAGCGGAGGGGTCAGCTGCGAGACACCCGCCGCGAGCGCGGCGGTCGTGACGGGCCCACGCGCCGGATCGTTCCCCACATCGAGCCCGAGGACCGACCGGCTGAGCCGGTTCGAGGGGGTCACCGCGATCACCGGGTAATAGCGCGCCCGGTGGGGAGCGCGCACGTACTCACCCAGATCCACTCGATCGACGATCTCCAGCCCGCTGTCGCGTTCGAACGCGTGGCGGTCGCGATCGGTGACGATCGTGCCCAGGCCCAGGGCCGAGATCCCGGGCTGGACGCGGACCCCGCGGGCGAACGAGGCGAAGCGTCGGACGCTCACCTCGCCGTCGCGGCCCACCACCGCGCCCGCCCCGCGGAGCCCCGCCAGGAGCTGCTCGACCGTGGACCCGAGCGAGTCGGCGGCGGCGTCCGCCACCTCCCGTCGCTGACCGTCGACCTGCTCGCGTCGCAGGAGCGCCGAGGAGACCGAGCTCACCACCGCGAGGACGATCAGCGCACAGACGAGGAGCGTGCTGGGCCATCGCCGAACCAACCAGGGCCGGCCCCGACCCTCGCCGACATCACGGCCGATCATCAGAGAAGTTTGTCACACGGGCCTTCTCCCAGACCCGTACGCTTTCGTACGGACGGTGCCGGCGGCCACGGGTACCGTGATGCCTCGCGAAGCCCTGTCTTCGCCGATGGAGCATCTGAGATGGGGTTGGAGATCACCGCCGGTGCAGCGACGGATTCCGAGTTCGCGCTGCGGGGCGAACTCGACCTGGCCACGGCCGGGCGGCTGCTCGAGGTCGCGCAGACGCTCCGGAGCGGATGCGATGTCCGGCTGGACGTCAGCGAGCTCCATTTCGCGGACAGCAGCGGGATCCGAGCCATGCTGACGATCGTGGATTCGATCACGCCGGGGACCCTGGTCCTTGTCCGACCCACGCGCTCGGTGCGTCGGGTTCTGGAGCTGTTGGGGATCGATCAGGGTGCTGGGATCGCGCTGACGGACTGAGCGACCGGTCGTTCACCCCGGCCCCGCGGCCAACACCATCGAGACCACCTCGCCGTCCCAACGGATCTCCGACGTGATCGCACCGAGCAACCGCAGACGCAGATCGTCCTGTTCCGAGGCATCGGGCCCTCGCACACCGAAGGACCCGATCCTGATCGCTCCCGCTCGATCCAGCTCCAGGGAGACCCGGATCCGGGGCCGGTCGGCGAAGGCGAGGATCTCGCTAACGGCGAGCTTGCCGTCCTCGACACGCTCATCGTCGATGCCCCACGCGGCGGCGCAAGCTCCGATGAACGTCCGGATCATGGCGTGGAGGGAAGGGTCCGACGGCAGATCCAGGGTCGCCGAGAACGGGGAGGATCCGTTCACCGCTCGGGGAGATCCTCGAGGCGCTCCACGACCGTGAGCACCGTGTCCAACCCTGTGAGCGCGATCACCTTCATCGGCGCCGGTTGAAGACAGGCCACCGCCACGCCGCCGCCATGCTCGCGCGCTCGTTCCGATGACGCCACGATCACCCCGAGGCTGCTGGAGTCCATGAACGACACCTGCTGCATGTCCACGGCCACCCACGGCGTCCCCGCATCCATGGCGCTGGCGAGCGCATCGGCGAGCTGGGAAGAGGTATGGAGGTCGAGTTCGCCGGCCACGGAGAGTATCGTCCAGCCCTGTTGGGTATGACGTTCGAACGCGAGATCCATCGAATGCTTCCTCCGGGGTGCGGTCGGCGACTCGCCGGGATCCATCAGACGACGCCAGGGTACAGGAGGGGACCGTGCGACCAGAGCCGACCACGATCTCACTGACGGTTCCGGCTTCGCCGTCGTCGATCGCCATCGTACGAACCGTGGCGGCCACGGTGGCGGGACGACTGGAGGTGCCCTACGACACGGTGGACGACCTCCGGATCGCGGTCGCCGAGGCGTGCAACCGCATCCTCACTTCGGCCCCCCATGCCGCCGAACTCCGACTCGACGTCGAGTGGGACGAGGCTTCGCTGGTCGCCAGCGTGTCCACGGCCGTCTCGCCCGGCGACCAACCCCCCGCGCATGCGACGGCCTGGGAATGGCGCATCATCGAAGGGCTCACCGACCACGCGTCGGAAACGATCACCGACGGTCGACTCGCGATCGAACTGCGTATCGACGTCGGCTCCCGCGTCGTATGACCGAGCAACCGTCGGCAGGTGAAACCCGGGAAGCGGACGACCGCGAGGTCGCCGCGTGGTTCGCGCGGCTCCCGGATCCGGAGGCCCGGGACGCCCTTGCCGAGCAGTTCCGCCCGCTGGCCGACTACCTCGCACGGCGATTCGCAGGGCGAGGGGAGAACGTGGAGGACCTCCAGCAGGTCGCGGCGATCGGTTTGCTCAACGCGATCGACCGCTTCGACCCGGGTCGTGAGGTGCGCTTCTCGACCTATGCGTCCGCGACGATCGTCGGCGAACTCAAGCGCCATTTCCGCGACAAGGGATGGACCATCCGCGTGCCCCGGCGTCTCCAGGAGTTGGCGACGCGGTTGAACCAGACGCTCCCGGAGATGACCGGATCCCTCGGCAGGACGCCGACCATCCCCGAGTTGGCCGACCGCCTCGACGTGGAACCCGAGGAGATCGTCGAGGCGATGGACGCCGCCCAGGCGTACTCGGCCACATCGCTGGACGCCCCGTTCGGTGAAGAAGGGCTCACGCCGTCCGACACCCTGGGGGACGAGGACCCATCCATCGCGATGACCGACGAGTGGGCGTCGCTGGCCCCCGTCGTCGAAGCGCTGCCGCCCCGTTCCCGGCGGGTCCTCTACCTGCGGTTCTTCCGGGGGCTGACGCAATCGGAGATCGCCAAGGACATCGGTGTCTCGCAGATGCACGTGTCGCGCATCCTCGCCCAGACGATCCAGCAGCTCCGGGAGGGCGTGGGAGCCGACCCTGGAGGCCACACGGACGAGATCGAGGACTTCGAAGGCTAAGAGCCGGCCTTCTCCGCTTCGGTGACGCGATCGGGGGTCCCGGGGTCGGGGCCGGGGTTGCGGTCCTCCGTGCTCGCCGACTCCGAGACGTCCGTCAGCACTTCGCCCACGACACGCTTGGAGGCACTCGCCAGGGCGACGTCGCCCAGGGACAGCATCCCCACGAGCTGACCGTCCTTGACGACCGGCAGACGCCGGATCCGATGAGCAGCCATCAGATCCCTCGCACCGACCAGGTCCGTGTCGGGAGATACGTCGACCACGGCCGTGGTGGCGAACTCCTGCAGTTGGACGTCGAGTGGATCCCGGCGGGCGGCCACCACGCGGGTCACGATGTCTCGATCGGTGATCACACCGACCACGCGACCGGCCTCCACGAGCGGCACCGCGCCGACGTCGTAACTCGCCATGATCCCGGCGGCGTCCGCCGCGGTCATGGTCGGCTCCAGGGTCTTCGGGGCTTCGCTCATCGCGTGACGCACCAAGATCGACATCCGTCATCCTCCTCGTATCCAGAGACGTCCTCCCCCCTCGGTACCCGCCGCCACGACGGCCGCAAACGTTGGCGCCGTCATGTTTCACGCCTCCCACGGACGGGAACATCCTCGGTGGCCGAACGATCACCAGCCGACGATCAACAGGAGGCACGAGATGAGCGGTGTCGAGGACCGGACCGAGGGCACGATGGACAAGGCCAAGGGCAAGGCGAAAGAGGCAGTCGGCGACCTGACCGACAACGAGCGCCTCGAGCGTGAAGGCAAGCGCGACCAGGCTGAAGGCACCGCCGAGAAGGCGAAGGGCCACCTGAAGGACGCCGCGGACGACGTGCGTGACGGGGTCGACGATCTCCGCAAGTAGCGCCCCGTCAGCGACCGCGACCGAAGCCCCCGGCGTCATCCCGACCCGGGGGTTTCGGCTCGTCATCGGTGGAAGGATCTGGCCATGCCGCGACTGAAACGGGTCACGGCGTCCCAGCCGGGTATCGCAAGGGTCCGACACGGTGCGGGGTTCTCCTACATCGACCACAGAGACAGGCCGAACCGGGACCCCGATAGCCTGGCTCGGATCGACGCGCTCGCCATCCCGCCTGCTTGGACCGACGTCTGGATCTGTCCGGCGGACAACGGCCACATCCAGGCCACGGGAACCGATGCCGCGGGACGCCGTCAGTACCTCTATCACGCGGCGTGGCGCGAACGCCGTGACGTCGAGAAGTTCCAGCGGGTAGAAGGGTTCGCCCACCGGTTACCGATGGTTCGCCGACGAGTCAATCGCGACCTTCACGAAAGCGGGCTCACGAGGGCGTCGGTGTTGGCGTGCTCTATCCGTCTCCTGGATCAAGCGTTCTTCAGGATCGGCTCGGAGGACTATGCAGCCCAGAACGGCTCGTTCGGCCTCGCTACGATCCGCAAGAGCCACGTCTCGATCGACGGGGACGAAGCCACCTTCGACTACACGGCCAAGAGCGGCAAACGGCGCATCCAGGTCGTGCGTGACCCGGACCTCCTGCCGATCCTCCGCACGTTGAAAGAACGACGATCGGGTCGCGAGCTCCTCGCCTATCGTCTCGACGGACGGTGGCGCGACCTGCGGTCCGGGGAGATCAACGAGTACCTGAAGGCGCTGGCGGGTGAGGAGTATTCCGCCAAGGATTTCCGAACCTGGCACGCCACGGTACTCGCGGCGGCCGAGGTCGCGGCGGCGCCGCCGGCAACGTCGGTCACAGCCGGGCGAAAGGTGGTCACGGAGACCGTGAAGGTCGTCGCCGGCTACCTGGGGAACACCCCCGCGGTCGCTCGCGCGTCCTACATCGATCCACGCGTGTTCGACCGGTACCGCGAGGGCATCACGATCGGAGCGGCCGGGCGCTCGTTCGACCTGTCCAGTAGCCAACGCGTGCGCTCGAAGGTCGAACGTGCCGTGCTCGAACTCCTCGACCACGATGCGCCGGCTGCCGCCGCGGCGTGAGCGACGTCGTCGGCCGCCGAGTTCGCAGGACGTGTAGAAGACCGCTCCATCGGGAATGCGTCCTGTGCAGGCAGGCCCGGGCCATACCGGGGTACGCCAGGAGGTGCAGTCATGGAACGAACCGTCACGAGAACGCACAACGACACGGCTGATGATGTCGTCGTGCTGAGCGATGCCGCGGCACCACGATCCCGGATCCGATGGGCCGCCGTGTTCGCGGGGATGGTGTTGTCGGTAGGCCTGTTGGTTCTGCTGTCCTCGCTGTGGTTGGCGATCGCCTACGGGTCCGACGAGGCCTTCGTCGTGCGCAACCTCGAGTGGTTCGTGGGTGCCAGCGCCGTCGGCTGTCTCCTGATCGGGGGGTTCCTCGCCGGCCGGTTGTCCGGGGTGCCCGGAGCCGGAACCGGGCTCGCGCACGGCCTGACGCTGTGGGCCCTCACGCTGTTGGTCGTCTTGGCGATCGGCATCCCATCGGTGATCAACGTGTTGAACCTGGGGCGCGTAGCCACCGAGCTCCAGCCGTCGACCAGCGTCATCGCCTCGGGCGTCGACAGCAGCCTGTGGGCGACGTTCATCGCGATGCTCGGAGCGCTCGTGGCGGCGGGGATCGGCGGCATGATCGGTGGCGCGTCGCAGCGGCGGCGCGATCACGTCGAGGACCTCGACCGGCGATGAACACGCGGACCGCGCGGACGACCCTCGACGCGAGCCTGAGATCGGACGCGTTCGATGACGCACGGGCGGCGCAGCTGCGGGGCCGCCTGAAGCGCCGGCTCCTCATGGCATCGGTGGCCGGGGTCGTCATCGGCCTGGTGCTGGGCATCGTGGTGGGCTCCGTGGCCTTCCGGGTCGGTGGACTCGGCTTCGTGATGGTGCTGGTCGGATGCGCCATCTTCGCCACCGCCGTGGCGATCCTGGTCGCGAGCTACTCGTTGCTCGGGTCGCATGACGACGCCGTCCGGAGGAGCCGATGACGTCCGAGGCACCCGAAGGCGATGCGAAACGGTGCCCGGAGTGCGGTCGTGGCGTCCTGGTCGACCTCGGGTTCGATGCCGACCCTCCCGGCGGTCCGGAGACCCCGCAGCAGCAACCGGACGCACGACAGGTGGAACGCTATTCCTGCGGCCATGAGGTATTGGGCGCCGCCCTGTCGACGGCCGATGCAGATCTGCTGGACGTCGAGCGGCGGGAGGCCTCCGACGTGGTCGACCCCGGGCCGTGACGCGATCGCCGGATCGCTCGCCTGGTGGCGTCGACCCGCGTTTCTCGTAGGCTGGGTCCATGCCGGACAGCATGGGCAAACGCCAACGCCGTGATGTGAAGGCCAAGAAGGCCGCAGCCATCGAGGAGCGCCGTCTCGCGCGCGCGCAGCGCCGTGCCGACCGCGAAGCCGGCCTGATCCAGTCGGGCACACCGTTGGCCACCGAGTACGGCGGCACCGACCTCAGCAAGGATCCCGAACCCGTCCCCGAGGACCTCCTCGAAGCCGACGCCAGACGCGACGACCGGTAGCGTCGTCCGCGGCGATGGCCGTCCACCAGCCCGCGATCCCCGATCGGCCACCGGCGTGGCGTGAGGTCTTCCAGGGCCGCCGCGGACGCCTCACCGCGGGCCTCCTGCTCCTCGAAGCGCTCGTCGCCGTCCAGGTCCTGATCGTCGCCACGATCCTGCCCGATGTGCGCCGTGATCTGGGCATGGTGCAGCTCTACGGCCTGGCGTTCACGGCCTCGAGCCTGGCGACCCTGGCGGCGATCCCGATCGCAGGACGCGCCGTCGACCGGTTCGGGGCCCGCGCCACCCTGCCGCCCGTGTTGTTCGCCTTCGTCGGCGGCCTCGTGGTGGCCGCTCTGGCGCCCTCGATGCCCGTCCTGCTCGTCGGCCAGTTCCTGCAGGGTGCCGGGGGGGGCGGTCTCTACGCGCTGTCGCTCGGCACCGTGGCCAAGACCTATCCCGACCGGCTGCGACCCCGCGTGATGGCGTTGCTGGCCACGATGTGGATCCTGCCGGGGCTGGTCGGTCCCCCCGTCGGTGCGCTGATCGCCGGCACCGTGGGTTGGCGCTGGGCCTTCCTCGCCCCGATCCCCGTCCTCGCCCTTGGGTGGTTCCTCATCGCGCCGGCGCTCGATCTCGTGCCGGACCCGGATGAGAACGCCGATCGACTCGCGGTGCGATGGCCGCTGCAGCTGATGGTGGGTGCGGGTCTGGTGTTCTCCTCCCTCACGATCGTGCGTCCGTGGGCGCTGGCCGTGCTGGCGGCCGGGCTCGGGGTCGGGGTGCCGGCGCTTCGCCACATCGTGCCGCCCGGCACCTTCCGGGCACGTCGCGGGATCCCCGCGACGGCGATCGCGGCGTTCCTGCTGTCGATGGGGTTCCTGGCGATGGACGCCTTCCTCACCTTGATGCTGACGGGGGTGCGCGGGGTTTCGTTGGAGCAGGCGAGCTTGGCGATCACAGCGGCGACGCTGACCTGGGCCGCCGGTAGTGCCTGGCAGTCGGGCCGGGCCGACCGCGTGGCGCTCCCGAGGCTCGTGCTGCTGGGAACGATCGCCGTCCTGGTGGGTCAGGCTGCCGTGGCGAGCGCCCTCTTCCTCGAGGTCCCCGTGGTGCTGGCCTACGCGGGGTGGGCGGTCGCGGGCGGCGGGATGGGGGTGGCCTTCCCCACGATCCCTCTGGCCACGATGCGCGTCGCCGGCGTGGGCGGGGAGGCCGGGGTCCTGTCCTCGGTGCTGCTCATGGACATGCTCGGGGTCGCAACGGGGGCCGGGCTCGGAGGGGGCGCCGTCGCCGTGGCCGAGGCCTTCGATGCGCCGCTGGCCACCGGCATCGGCGCGTCGTTCGCGATCGGGTTCGCGGCGCTGATCGCCCTGGCCTTCGTCGCGCGACGGATGACGCCGGAGACCTGAGCCGTCAGGACCGGGAACGCGCGGGACGTTTCGACGATCCCGGCTTCGGTGCCGCCCGGTACTCGGCCGGGGTCGCGGGCATGAAGAGCACCACCACTGCGGCGAGCGCGAACACCCCGCCGAGCAACACGAAGATCCAGGCGCTGCTGCCGACGTGCAGGTCCGAGCTGAGGGTCGACCCGAGCTCCTGGTAGACATCGGTGAGCTGGTCGGCGCTGAGGGCGTTGAAGGTACTCCCGCCCGTATCATCGGCGATGCGCAGCATGAGGTCGTCGTCGGCGCTCGCGCTGGAACCACCCTCGGTGGCGTCGCCCAGGGTCACGGTGAACACGGGGATCCCCTGCTCCTGAGCACGCGTCGCCGCTTCCTCCGGCGACACCACGCTCCCGGTGTCACGCCCATCGGACAGGAGCACGATCGCCGCCGGTCCCCGGCCGCCCTGCGCCCAGGTGGACTCGATCGCATCGAGGGAGGCCGTCATCCCGTCTCCGATCACGGTCCCTTCCGACGACGCCGTCGACTCGAGGGCGGCGCCGGCTTCCTCACGGTCCTTGGTCGGCTCGACGGCGAGGGTCGCCTCGTCGGCGAACGTCACCACGCCCACCTGGAAGTCGCCGGGCAACCGCGATAGGAACGCCTCGGCGGCATCCTGGGCGGCGGCGAGTCGGTTCGGCGCGACGTCGGTGCGTTGCATCGACTTCGACACGTCCATCGTCAGGATCACGGTTCCCTGGGTGCTCTGACGTTCGATCCGGGTCTGGGCGAACGCGATCACCGCGCAGGCGAAACCCACCACCATCAGGACGACGGGCAGACGCTCCCGGAACCGGAAGGGCTTGCGTCGCGATCCGACCGCGGCGGCGCCGTAACGGGCGATCAGGATGCGTCGCTTGCGCCACCGGAGGAACGCCGACACCACCACGACCACGAGCGCGACCGCGGCCACCGCGGCGATGGCGAGGACGGGATCCATCAGCGGGACGATCCTGGGTACGGCGAGACGCCAGCCATACGTGACCTATCGACCGCAACCACACGCCTGTTGAGCGCCGAACGCCAGGAAGTGGCTCAGGTCCGAGGACGCAGCTGCACGATGCCGTCGGCGACACGGGCATCGAAGGAGGGCTCCGGCCGTGCGGCGGGCCCCCTGGCCACCTTGCCGTCCAGGAGGCGGAACACGCTCCCGTGGCCGGGGCAGGTCACCGTGGGGTCGGATCCCGTGAGTCGGAGCGGCCCCCGGTCGAGCGGGGCACCTTGGTGGGTGCAGCGACTGCCGATCGCGTACAGCTACTCCCCGGATCGCACCAACAGGACGTCGACATCCTCAACGGTGACGCGGAGCCCCTTGCCGTCCACGAGGTCATCGAAGGCCACCGCGTTGGTCCAGCCGTCGTCGGTCATCGCGACACGGTCGGACTCGTGAGGGCACCTGTCAAACCGCGTCGCGGGCGATGGCGAGCGGGATTCCCGTACTGTGGGTGCATGGGTCAGCAGCCGCGCGCGGCACAACGGTCCGCGCCGACGGCTCTCGCCGCCTCCGCGATCGCCACACGTCCGTTCACCGAATTCGGCGTGTCCGCACCCGTCGTCGAGGCGCTACGGATGCGGGGGATGAACGAAACCTTCGCGATCCAGTCGTTGGTCCTGCGCGATGCGATCGCGGGGCGCGACATCCTCGCCCGGTCGCGCACGGGATCGGGCAAGACCCTGGCGTTCGCCGTCCCGATGGTGGAACGGCTCACCCCCTCGGGCCGCAGTCCCAACGCGCTGATCCTGGTCCCCACCCGCGAGCTCGCGAGCCAGGTCACGGAGGAATTCCGCGCGATCGCCGACGTGCGCCACCTCACGATCGCGGCGGTGTACGGCGGGGTCGGCATCGGTCCACAGGCCAAGCGCGCTCGGCACGCCGACATCGTGATCGCCACCCCCGGACGCCTGCTCGACCTGGTGTCGCGCAAGCTGCTCCGGCTGGACAAGGTACGAATGGTCGTGCTCGACGAAGCCGATCGCATGCTCGACATGGGCTTCCTGCCCGACGTGAACCGCATCCTCGAACAGCTCCGGCCGGAGCGACAGACGATGCTGTTCTCGGCGACCCTCGACGGCGAAGTGGGGCGGCTCGCGAAGCGCTTCACCACCGACCCCGTCCTGCACGAGATCATCGACGACTCCCCCGCTGCGCCCGACGCCCTGCACCGCTTCATCGCGGTGAACCAGCCCGACAAGACCCGCGCCCTGGTGCGGGAGCTGGCCGCCGAACGCGGGCTCACGTTGATCTTCGTGCGCACCCAGCGTGGCGCCGACCGCCTGTCCCGCAACCTCCAGCAGTCAGGGTTCCACGTGGGGTCGTTGCACGGAGGCATGAGCCAGCCCCAGCGCGAACGCGCCCTGGGACAGTTCGCCTCCGGGAACAAGGATGTGCTCGTGGCGACCGACGTCGCCGCGCGCGGTCTCGACCTCGAGGACATCACCCACGTCATCAACTTCGATGCTCCAGCCGACGACAAGGCCTACGTGCACCGGGTGGGCCGCACGGCGCGCGCGGGACGCGGCGGCGAAGGCATCACGTTCGTCACGCCCGAGCAGCGCCGTGACGTGCAGCGCATCGCCAAGGATCTCGACCTGCACGCCGAGTTCGTCGAGGCGGGCCTGTCCGTGGAACCGAAGGCCAAGGACACGAAGAGCCAAGCACCGAAGCAGCACCACCCTGGTCAGCGACACCGGCCCGCCACGGGCAACCGGTCTCGCTCGAACCAGTCCCGGCGGTCCTCGTCGGGCCGCAAGCAACCCCGACGGTAGGAGGACACGCGCCATGACCAGATCCACGGATGTGCGTTTCGGAAGCCCCGATCGCGGGAAGAGCGTCAAGGCGAGTTCGGAGCAGGGTCGGCACTGCGATCACCCGGGATGTCCCACGGTGCTCTCGGCCTACAACGCCTCGAGCACGTGCTGGACCCACACCGTTCCCACGTCGCGTCACCCGCTCGCAAGGAGCTGACCCCACCGACATGCACGCCGTCGCCCCACCGCCTGCGGGCGTGATCTTCCGGGCGGTCGACGAGGTCACGCCCGGCTCCAAGCTCCGTTCCCTCTACGAACGCCGCGCCGACGCATATCAGCAGTGGTACCTGCGGGACGGCGACGCGGCGAGGCCGACCCTGGACGAAGGCCTGGCCGCCCTCCAGGCGCACATGCCCGAGTTGGTCCCGGTGCACGCCGAAGTCAGCGCCATCGTTGCCGACGACGATCCGGTGGCCTCGCGGATGTTCACCTTCCTCCGGCCCCCCGCTTCGTTCGTCGCCTGCTCCCAAGGGGTGTGGGCCGAGGGCGATGCCGGCCCCGTCCTGGTGCGCAACTACGACTATCCGCCCGAACTGATGGACTGCGTGATCCTGCGCTCACGCTTCCTCGATCGCATCGTGGTGGGCACCGCCGACGGCGTCTGGGGGCTCTGCGACGGCATGAACGACCGCGGCCTCGCGGTATCGCTCACCTTCGGTGGACGGATAGCGGTGGGCGACGGGTTCGGGATGCCGTTGGTGATCCGCTACCTGCTGGAGACCTGCGAGACGGTGCAGGAGGGACGCGA
>JBKPMF010000285.1:0-3401 GCA_046732015.1 Actinomycetota bacterium | reverse complement strand
TCCAACGACAACTACAACTACCTGTGGCCCAGCTTCACGACGCCGATGGGCAAGTACGCGAAGTCCCCCTACCCCTACTGGATCGTGTTCCGCGCCATGACCGAACCGTTCGGCACCGGCACCGCGAACGGCGGAGAGAGGATCTTCCAGACCTTCTGGGAGGAGCTCTCCAAGGGCGACTCGACGAACCTGCAGGCGTTGAACAAGGGCTTCAAGGCGAAGGGCTCCTCGCTCGCCGAGGCCTATCACGACGCATCGATCGCGCTGCGCTTCCTGCGGAACTGCTCGAGCACCGCCGAGCCGTACTGCCTGGAGGAAGGCCCTGCCTACGCCGCGACCTTCGCCGGCCCGAACGACGACCTGTTCAACCTCGGCGCCTCCGACAGCGCCACCGGTCGTCAGATCGCCAACGACTTCGCTCTCAATTGGGTGGGCCTGCCGGCCGTGAGCGGTCTCGACCTCGATGTGACCCACCAGGGCGGCAAGGGCATCCTCGAGGTCAGCATCGCCTGCCGAACCGGCAACGCGGTGACGGTCACGTCCGTGGGTCGCGCCACCCCTGCCGATCAGGTCGCGTCGGTGAGCGGCTACGACGGGTCGGGATGCGATGAGGTCTCCGCGGTCATCTCGAACGTGAAGATGACCTCGGCCTCACCGTCGTCGGTGACCAAGACCACCTACGACATCGAGACCAGCTGAGGCGAAGCGGTCGGCTCAGGCCTGGCCGAGGGGATCGTTCGACAGATCGCCGCGGACGGGCCCGAGCGGTTCGCCAAGCCTGGCGGCGACACGATCCAGCCGCTCGAGGTGCGTGTAGATGTCCTCGCGCTTCTGCTTCGCCTCGTCGCTGAGCCCTTCGATGTCGGCGAGCCGCCAATGGTTGTCCAGCACCGGTCGCAGCACCTGGTCGAGGTGGATGCGCAGGTTGTAGATGCCGGCCTGAGCCATGGCCTTGGCCTTCTCGCGGAACCCCGGGATCCCCGCCCCCGGCATCGCGAAGTTCGTGATCTGACGGTGCATCGCCTCGACCATGGCCGAAGGGTTCATCTGGATCGCCTGCACCGCCATGTCCCGGTAGAAGACGTAGTGCAGGTTCTCGTCGGTGGCCACCCGTGAGCACAGCTTCTCCGCCGTCTCGTCGTCGGTGATGGCACCGGTGTTGCGATGCGAGATACGCGTCGCCAGCTCCTGCAGGGTGGTGAACACCACGCCGTCGAGCGGCCCCTGCTCGGCGAACTCGGGGTACCAGCCTCGCAGCGCCTGATCCATGCGTCCCTGCTCGAGGGCCTTGGGATCGCATCCACGCGTCACCGTGAGGTAGTCGCGGATCACGATCGCGTGACGACCTTCCTCCGCCGTCCAGCGGCGGACCCACTCGCCCCACGCCTCTTCCTCACCGAAGGTCCGCCACAACGCCAGGTGGTAGTAGGGCAGGTTGTCCTCGGTGAGCAGGTTGATCTCCAGCGCCGTCTGCGCGATGTCGGGCAGCCGTGAGTCCTCGGGGCGCCACGGCTCCTTCACGAAGTTCCGCCCCTCTTCGTACGGGACGTAGTCATGCGGGAACCATTCGTTGGCGGCACCGACGTGCCGATCGAGGGACTTCTCGACCAGCGGCATGAGCTCGTGGAGCACGACTTCGTCAGATACGGGCCGGGATTTCGTCATGTGCAGATCTCCTAGGTGTGTCCGACCCAAGGTCGGTCCGGTTGCACAGGTTCTGCACCGGAACCTCTGCACGTCCTCTGGCAGGCTTGCGAACCGGCCAAACGGGCCAGGCTGCGCCCTCTCCAGGGTACCTCGCCTGAGACCGGGCCGCCGCAAGGTGTGCACACGACGGCGCGAGCCATCCAGGACCGGGCCGCGTGCGAACAGGTGGGGATGGGAGCGAACCGAACGTGAAGATCGCGGTGATCGGGAGCGGCGTCTCGGGCCTGGGGGCCGCGTGGGCGCTCTCACGCACGCACGACGTCACCGTCTTCGAGGCCGGCGCGACGCTCGGTGGTCACGCCAACACGGCGGAGGTCTCCGACGGCGGACGGACGATCCCGGTGGACACCGGGTTCATCGTCTACAACGAGCGGAACTACCCCGATCTCGTCCGCCTGTTCCGCGCCCTGGGCGTTCGGACCGAGCCCAGCGACATGTCCTTCTCGGTCTCGGTCGATCGCGGGGCCTTCGAATACCAGGCGCGCGCCACCGGGCTGCTGGCGCAGCCGTCGAACCTCCTGAGGCTCTCCTACGTGCGCATGGCCGCCGAGATCGTCCGCTTCACGCGTGAGGCGAAGGCCCTCGCGAGGTCCGAGGCCACCGGCTCGACCGCCGAGTTCCTCGAGCGAGGCGGCTACTCCCGCGCCTTCCGCGACGACTTCCTCCTGCCGATGGTGGCGTGCATCTGGTCCTCACGGCTCGACCAGATGCTGTCCTACCCCGCCGCCACCATGGCCGCCTTCCTCGACAACCACGGGCTGCTCGATCTGCGCGACCGGCCGCAGTGGCGCACCGTCGCCGGTGGCAGCCGCGAGTACGTCCGGCGCATCGAGGCCGGCCTGACCGACATCCGGCTCCGCAGCCCCGTGGCATCGGTGCGGCGAACGCCCGACGGGGTGCTCGTGCACACGGCCGGCGCCGGCGAGTGGTTCGATCACGTGGTGATGGCCACCCACGCGGACACCACGCTCCAGCTGCTCGGCCCCGACGCCTCGGCTGATGAGCGGAGCGTGCTGAGCAGCTTCCGCTACCAGGAGAACCGTGCCGTCCTGCATCGGGATGCCTCGCTGATGCCCGTTCGCCGGCGAGCGTGGTCCAGCTGGAACTATCTGGCGCTGGGTCCTCGCACGCCCGATGACGACCGTCGGGTATCCCTCACCTATTGGATGAACCGGCTCCAGAACCTGCGGACCGAGCGTCCGGTGCTGGTGACCCTGAACCCGATCCACGAACCGAGGGACGCCACGGCCGAGACCGTCTACCACCACCCGCAGTACGACGGCGACGCGGTCGAGGCCCAGCGGCGGATCCCCGCGCTCCAAGGCGTGGATCGAACGTGGTTCGCCGGCAGCTACACGGGGTTCGGGTTCCACGAAGACGCGCTCCGTTCGGGACTGAAGGTGGCGGCCGCGCTGGGCTCGCCCGCACCATGGTGGCGGGACGAGATCGAGCGCAGTCCCCGTGACGAGCGCCAGCCCGTCACGATCGGAGGCTGAGTCCGCGATGGTGGCAACCGTCGAGGCCGGGATCGAGCGAGGCGCCGGCTTCCGGCTGCCCTTCGGCGGTGCCTCGGGGCTCTATCGCGGCCGCGTGATGCACCAACGGTTCTTCCCTCGGAGCCATCGCCTGTCCTACGGCGTCTGGTACCTCCTTGCCGACCTGGAAGAGTTGCCCAGCCTCGACCGCGCCACCCC
>JBKPMF010000284.1:0-5507 GCA_046732015.1 Actinomycetota bacterium | reverse complement strand
CGCCCAGGCCGATCATCGACCACGCCATCGCGATCAGGACGATCTTGCCGACCAGCAGGGCCAGCGCACCAACACCGACCGTGAGCGCGATCCCATGCGCCGCGAACCAGATCGCGCCGAACCCGGCCCCGACCACCGCGGCGACGACCGCGAACACCGCGGCCGCTCCCGCCACCACGACGAGCTTCGCGGCGATGACGCGACGGCGCTCCGGGGTCGCGAGCAGCGTAGGCACGATCGATCCGTGCCGTGCCTCGTCGGTGTATGTGCGAACCCCGAGGACCAGGGCCATCACGGTGACGGCCACGATCGCGGCGATGAACAGCGGCAGCGTCTCCAACGCCGCGCCGGGCACCGTGTTCGGGCCGAGCAGCGTTCCCCAGGCGCCGAGCCCGGTCAAGACCACGACCCCGGCGAGGAGACCCCAGACGGTCCGGGTGGTCATCAGCTTGCGGAACTCCGATCTCATCGCGTACCTCATCGTCCGATCCCTTCGGTCATCTCGAGGAACGCGTCCTCGAGGCTCGTCTCTTCGTTGCTCAGCTGTGACAGCGCCACGCCCGCTTGGAGCGCGATCCGCCCGATCCGCTCGGGGTCGGCGGAGTCGAGCAGGTAGCCGCCGTCGTCGTCGGCCCGCGGCTCCAGGCCGGCCGCGATCAAGGCGCGACCCAGCGCGTCGTGGTCGGGCGAGGCGACCCGCAGGTGTGAACCGCCGGCCGTGAGCTCGGCCACCGTGCCCTGGCGGATCAGCCGTCCGTGGTCGATCACGATCACGTCGTCGGCCATCAACGCCATCTCGGACAGGAGGTGGCTCGACACCAGCACCGCGTTCCCCCGGCCCGCGAACCACTGCAGGAACTCGCGCAACCATCGGATGCCCTGCGGGTCGAGGCCGTTCGCCGGTTCGTCCAGGATCAGCACCTGCGGGTCGCCGAGGAGCGCGCCCGCCAACCCGAGGCGCTGCCGCATGCCGAGCGAATATCCCCCGGCCTTGCGGTCGGCCGCATCGGTCAGGCCCACCTGGTCCAACACCTCGCCGACCCTCGAGTCGGACAGCCCCGCGGCGGCGGCGAGCACCCGCAGATGGTTCCGCCCGGTGCGCAGCGGATGGAAGCTCTGGACCTCGAGCACCGCGCCCACGGCCAGCGTCGGCTGGGCGAGGCTCGTGTAGGGCAGCCCCAGCACGGTGGCCGAACCGGACGTGGGCTTCACCAGGGCCAGGAGCATGCGCAGGGTCGTGCTCTTGCCGGCGCCGTTCGGTCCCAGGAACCCGGTCACCCGGCCCGGACGGACCTCGAAGCTGAGGTCGTCGACGGCCGTGACGGCGCCGAATCGCTTCGTGAGTCCCCTCGCGACGATGGCCGGCGATCCCGGTGCGTCGTGCCGAAGGTCCGCCGGTCCGGGACCCGCCTCGATGGTGCTCATCATCGTCCTCTCCTTCACGTGGACTTCCCGTCGGGTGCCACGCTAGGAGCGGATGGGCGTCGGCCGCGTCGGCCCCCGGTACCGTTCGGAGGTCATCCCCCAGGAGGACGCGCGTGGCGCAGGACCGACTACGCGCCCGGTTGGACCAGGCCGGATTCGTACGCCAGGACGACGGCCTGCGCGCGGTCACGCAACCGGAGCTTGTGCAGCACACGGCCCACGTGGGTCTTCACCGTGGTCTCGGCGACGAACAGCTGGGCGGCGATCTCGGCGTTCGACAGCCCTCGCGCCATCAGCACGAGCACTTCGCGTTCGCGGTCGGTCAGCTCGGCCAGCTCGGCCGGTGGCGCGGGCGCCACGGGTCGCCGGGAGAACTCCTCGATGAGCCTCCTGGTGATCGACGGAGCCAACAGGGCGTCGCCGCTCGCCACGATCCGGACCGCCTCCACCAGTTCCTCGGGCGGGCGGTCCTTCAGCAGGAACCCGCTCGCTCCCGCGCGGAGCGCCTGGAAGACGTATTCGTCGAGATCGAACGTCGTGAGGATCAGGATCTTCGCATCCGGCTCCGCATCGGTGATGCGCCTGGTGGCCTCGATCCCGTCCATCGTGGGCATCCGCACGTCCATCACGACCACGTTCGGCCGCAGCCGCTCGAACCCGCGCACGGCGTCGGCGCCGTCGATAGCCTCACCCACCACCTCGAGATCGGGTTCGGCGTCGATGATCATGCGGAACCCACCCCGCATCAGCGCCTGGTCGTCAGCGATCAACACCGTGGTGCTCATCCATCCACCTCGGCGTCCAGCGGGATGCGGGCGCGCAGCACGAAGCCGCCACCCGCCCTGGCACCGGTCTCGAGCGTGCCGTCGAACACCGCGACCCGCTCGCGCATGCCGATCAGGCCGTGGCCGGGCGTACCGTTCGGGCCGACGACCGCCCCACGGCCGTCGTCGGCCACCTCCACCGCGATCGCGTCGTCCTCGTAGCGCACCGTGGCGCGGGCATGAGCAACCCCGGCGTGCTTCAGCACGTTCGTCAACCCCTCCTGCACGACGCGGTACGCGGTGAGGTCGACACCGGGCGGCAGCGGCCGGGGCGTGCCTTCGGTCACGGCCTCGACGGGCAAGCCGGTGCTCCGGACGGTCTCGAGCAGGTCATCGAGCTGTGCGAGTCCCGGCTGGGGCATCAGCTCGGCCTGCTCGTCGTCGGCTTTCAACACCCCGATCAGCCGGCGCATCTCGGCCATGCCGAACCGGCCGGTGTCTTCGATCCGGCGCAGGGCCAGCACGGCCTGATCGGGATCGCGCTCGACCACGGTCCTGGCGGCTCCGGCCTGGACGATCATCACGCTCATCGCGTGGGCGACGACGTCGTGCAGCTCACGGGCGATGCGGGCCCGTTCCTGCACGACGGCGTCGTGGGCCATCCGCTCCCGATCCTCGCGCAGTCGCCGCCGGCGGTTGAAGACCGCGCGACCGACGGCGAGGGGGATCGCTACCGAGAAGGTCACCCCGCCCACGACCTCGAGCCAGTTGAACCCGGTCTGTGCGGCGAGCTGCGCTGCGATCCCGGCCACCAGCGCGACCGGTGCCACGAGGGTGCTGACCCGCTCCCGTGGTTCGAGCGACGCGGCGGTGTAGGTCGCCAGCACCAGCGGCACCACCAGGTTGTCCGGATAGCCGAACGCCGCATAGGCGATCGCCGATGCGCACACGATCCACAGCACCGGCAGAGCAGCCCGACGCCGGAACATGAGCGGCACGCATCCGAGCACGATCAACACGAACGCGAAGGCATCCGGATCGCGGCGGCCGACCGGCTCGGGACCGAGGGTCGCTGCGAAGAGGGTTAGCCCCAGGATCGCCGCGGCGAGGAGCCCATCCACCACCAGCGGGTTGATCCCGCGCAGCCGCTCCCACCATGTGCGTCGTTCCACGACCATGGACGGTAGCGGTCCGGCGAGCGCCCGGCGTCATCCCGGGGAACGATTCGGCGGTGGACGTCGATGGGTTGACGTTCCGCTCCTCGGTCGAGGATACTTAACCGTATGGTTCAGTCTCAGACCCTCGACCGGACGTTCTCGGCACTCTCGGACCCGAGGCGCCGCGACATCCTCGAACGCCTGTCGTTCGGGCCGGCATCGATCAGTGAACTGGCTCTTCCGCTTGCGATCTCGCTCCCCGGTGTCATGAAGCACATCCGCATCCTCGAAGGAGCCGGACTCGTGACCACCGAGAAAAAGGGCCGCACACGCGAATGCCGTCTCGAGCCCGGGGATATGGATGAGGTTTCGCGCTGGATCGAGGTGTACCGGCTGCAGTGGGAGCGCCGTTTCGACCGGCTGGGCCAGATCGTCGAACGCACGAAGGAAGGGAAGGGGAACCGATGACCTACGAACTGCGACTGGAACGCCTCTACGACGCGCCGCCCGAGGTGGTCTTCGACGCGTTCACCGATCCCGCCAACCAAGTGGAGCTCCACGGTGACGGCACCGAAGGATGGGTGGTCCAACAGGCCGAGACGGACGTCCGCGTGGGCGGCACCTCTACGTACGCGATGGGGCCTGCAGGGGTCGAGCCCGACGTCGAGACGCGCGTGTGCACCGTGGTGGACCGGCCGCACCGACTGGAGTTCCGGCATTCCATGAAGGTCGCCGAATGGGGTGGGCGCACGGTCGAGACCGAGATGACGCTCACCTTCGAGGACCAGGACGGCAAGACGCTGCTCACGATGGTGCAGACCGGGTTCGAGCGTGAGCAGGACCGCGACGACTTCATGGGCGGTTGGCCCACCTACCTGGACACGCTCAAGGGTGTCGTGGGCAAGCAGCAGGGCGAGAGCCTGAAGGCCCGGCACGACGACGACGACTGAGGAGGCAACCCGATGACGACGCAACCCACGATCACGCGATCGCACCTGGTCGACCGCGTCCGCGGCCGAGTGATCGTGCCGGGCGATGACGACTACGACGAGCGGCGGGCCGTCTTCATGGGCGGGATCGACCGCAGGCCCGCGGCCATCGTGATGGCGGCCGATGCCGACGACGTGGCGCGGACGATCCTGTTCGCCAGCGAGACCGGCGCTGAACTCGCGGTGCGGAGCGGCGGGCACAGCGGCGCGGGGCACAGCACCACCGAAGGCGGCATCGTGCTCGACCTGCGCGACCTGCGCGCGCTGGACATCGACGTCGATGCCCGAAAGGCGTGGGTGCAACCGGGCCTGACCGCCGCCGAATACACGAGGGAGGCCGGCACGCATGGGCTCGCGACCGGGTTCGGTGACGCCGGGTCGGTCGGGATCGGTGGCATCTCCGTGGGCGGCGGCGTCGGGTTCCTCTCGCGCAAGTACGGCCTGACGATCGACGACCTGCTCGCCGCGGAAGTCGTCACGGCCGACGGCCGGATCCGGCAGGTCGACGCGGACCACGAACCCGACCTGTTCTGGGCGATCCGCGGCGGCGGCGGCAACTTCGGCGTCGTGACGCGGTTGCAGCTCCGCCTGCATCCGGTCGACACCGTGGTAGGCGGCATGCTGATGCTGCCGGCCACCGCCGACGTGATCGCCGGGTTCGTGGCCGAGGCCGACCGCGCTCCCGACGAGCTCTCGACGATAGCGAACGTCATGCCCGCTCCCCCGGCGCCGTTCGTGCCCGAAGCCACGCAGGGTTCGCTCGTGCTGTTGGCGTTCATGACGTTCGCGGGCGAAACCGAAGCGGGAGAACGGGCCCTGGCACCGTTCCGAGCCCTGGCGGAGCCCGTCGCCGACATGCTGGGGGCGATCCCGTACCCGCAGATGTACATGCCCGAGGACGAGGACTATCACCCGGTCGCCATCAGCCGCACGATGTTCGTCGACGACGTCGACCTCGCGGTCGCGACCACGATCATGGAACACCTCGAGGCGTCCGATGCCTCCATGCGGGCCGCGCAACTGCGGGTGCTCGGCGGCGCCATCGCCCGGGTTCCGTCCGATGCCACCGCGTTCGCCCACCGTGACAGCAAGATCATGGTGAACATCGCCGCCTTCGTCGATGAACCGGAGCAACGAGCGGCACGCGAGGCGTGGGTCGAAGGGTTCCACGA
>JBKPMF010000283.1:0-11717 GCA_046732015.1 Actinomycetota bacterium | reverse complement strand
CCCGTGAACAGCACGGCCGACCCATCCGCTGATGGGATCGGGCCGAGGGCCGCCACCTGTGGGTCGGCAGCCTGCTCCTCGGTCAGCGGGAACGCGGCCGGCAGCGCTTGGAAGACATCGGCGCCCAACCCGTTCAGGTCGGTCAAGAACGTGTTGACCCCGGCAACGAAGTCGGGGTTCTCCACCGCGCCCGGCTCGCCGGTGACGATGAACGTCTCGGTGATCGTGTCCTGGGTGAGACGGCGCTCCTGCAGGATCTGATCGGCCTGCTTGGCCTCGGGGGAGTTCGTGAAGTCGAAGTCGGTCGTGAGCGCAGGCCCGAGGAGGGTCGCGGCGGATGCGCCCGCAGCGACGAGCACGAGGACCCAGACGATCACCGTCCTCCACGGGTGATGGCTGCTCGCCTTCGCGAGCGTTTCGGGATTGAGCTTCATCCCGGGTTCCCCCCTTCTGCGGCCTTGCTGGGCCTCATTGACGTACGGTGTATGCTTACGGTGTACGTGAGACTAGGTGTACAGCGTAAGTGTGTCAACCCCCGGTCGGTGAACCCATGGTGACGAAGACGGACCCGAACGCCAAGCCCCGAGAGCGCCTCACGCGCGAGCGGGTCATCGACGCCGCCCTCCGCGTGATGGACAGCGAAGGCCTGGACGCCGTCTCCATGCGACGCGTCGCTCGCGAAGTGGGCGTGGAGGCCATGTCCCTCTACAACCACGTCCGCGACAAGGAAGATCTGCTCGCGGGGATCCAGCAGCGGGTGTTCAGCGAGTTCGCCTTCGATGCCGATCCCGGCGATCCGTACGGCAACGGTGTGCGCGTCGCTCACGCCTGGCGCGACCTCATGCGCACGCATCCGGCCCTGATCGAGATCATGGCCGAGAAGCACCAGGCCCCCATCTCGATCGAAGCCCTCCGCCCCATGGAGAAGGCCCTCGAGGTGCTTCGCAGCATGGGCGTGCCCGACCCCGATGTGATGCAGGTGTTCCACGCGTTCGGCGGCTACATCCAGGGGTTCGTGATGATGGAGCGCCAGTTGGCATTCGCCGAACGCGATCGCGCGCACTTCGACGACGTGCTCGACCAACTCCCCTCCCATGACCTCCCGTGCCTGGCGGCCGCGATGCCGTACATGGCCGACTGCGATCTGGACCAGCAATTCGATTTCGGGCTCGACCTGATGCTGCAGGGATTGAAGAGCCGGTTCGCGCAGGACCGTTAGACCAGCCCCAGCTCCCGGCCCACGCGCCCGAAGATCTCCAACGCCTCGGTCAGATCGGCGTCGGTGTGGTCGGCGGTCACGATCGTGCGCACCCGCGCCGAACCCTTGGCCACCGTGGGGAACACGATCGCCGGGCAGAACACCCCTTCTTCGAACAGGCGATCGGCGAATCGCTGCGTGACGTCGGCCTCGCCGGTGATGGCCGGCGTGATCGGCGTCTGCGACGTCCCCGTGTCGAACCCGAGCAACGCCAAGCCCTCCTTCAAAGTCGCGGTGTTCGCCCACAGTCGCTCGAGACGTTCGGGCTCATCCTGCAGGACGTCCAACGCCGCGATGCATGCGGCCGTCACCGCGGGCGGCGCCGACGTCGAGAACAGGTAGGGACGCCCGCGGTTCTGCAGCCACTCGATCAGATGCGACGGGCCCGCGATGAACCCGCCGATCACGCCGATCGCTTTCGAGAGCGTGCCCACCTGCACGTCCACGCGGCCGTGGAGTCCGAAGTGGTCCACGGTGCCCGACCCACCCGTGCCGAGCACGCCGGAGGCATGCGCATCGTCGACCATCATGATCGCGCCGTGGCGCTCGGCCACCTCCACGAGGTCGGGCAGGGGCGCGATGTCGCCGTCCATCGAGAACACGCCGTCGGTGATGAGCAACTGCCGCCGGCCCGGCGCGGCCGACTCGGTGAGCAGGCGGTCGGCATGGTCGGGGTCGGCGTGGTCGAACACCTTGATCTCGGCCCGCGACAATCGCGCGCCGTCGATGATCGAGGCGTGGTTGAGGCGGTCGGACACGATCACGTCTTCCTTCGCCAGGATCGCCGCCACGGTGCCCGAGTTCGACGTGAAACCCGACTGGAACATCAACGCCGCCTCCGAGTGTTTGAAGGCGGCGAACCGGCGCTCGAGCTCCAGGTGTTCGGTCATCTGGCCCGCGATCGTGCGCACGGCCCCCGAACCGGCGCCGAGCTCGGCGGCGGCCTTCGACGCGGCGGCGTTCAGCCTGGGGTGGTTGGCCAGGCCGAGGTAGTTGTTCGACGCGAGGTTGATCACGTCGCGTCCGTCGTAGCGGGCGCGCGCACCCTGGGGTCCTTCCAAGGTTCGGGGATGCAGCAGCAACCCGTCGCGTTCGAGGGTGGAGAGTTCGTCCTTCAGGTAGCCCAGCGCATCGTCGGTCATCCCTCACCTCCGGGGAACATGATCACCTTGCCGGCGCTGCCCGACGCCGTCGTCGCGAACGCCTCTTCGAACCGCTCCAACGGGAAGCGATGCGTGATGACGGAGGCAACGTCGACCCGCCCCGTCGAGAGCAAGGTGGTGGTCTGCTGCCAGGTGCGGAACATCTCGCGGCCGGTGATCCCGTGGAGCCGCGCTTCCTTGAAGATGACCTGATCGTTCAGGTCCAACGTGACCGACCCGTCGGGCAGGCCGAGCAACGACATCCGTCCGCCGCGGGCCAGCATCCGCGTGCCCTGATCGATGGCACGCGCATTGCCGCTCATCTCGAGCACCACCTCGGCTCCCGATCCCCTCGTCAGATCCATGACCGCCTGTACCGGGTCGCTGTCCATGGGATCGAGCACGACGTCGGCCCCCATCTCTGCCGCCTTCGCGCGCCGGAACTCGTTGGGCTCGATCGCGATCACCTTCCACGCGCCGAGTGACCTCGCGATCGCGACCGCGAACATCCCGATCGGACCGCACCCGATCACGGCCACCGCGTTGGTGGCGATGTCCTCACCTCCGCCCGTGCCGAACGAGGCATGCACGGCGTTGCCGAAGGGTTCCATGATCGAGGCGACGTCGGGGTCGATGCCCTCGCCCACGATCCATGCGTTCTGCGCCGGGACGACGACGTATTCGGCGAACACCCCGTCCATATCCACCCCGAGGATCCTCAGGTTCTCGCAGATGTGGGCACGCCCCGTCTGGCAGGTGGGGCAGTGGCCGCACGCGATATGGGTCTCGGCGGCGATGAACACGCCTTCGTGCAGATGGTGCACCTCGTCGCCCACCGCCACGACGGTGCCGGCGACCTCGTGGCCGAACGTCATCGGCACCTGCGGGATCCGCTTGTCCGCCCATTCGTTCCAGTCGTAGATGTGCAGGTCCGTTCCGCAGATCGAGGCGCCGTGGACCTTCACGAGCACCTCACCCTCACGTGGTTCGGGAACCGCGATCTCCACGAGATCGGCGCCGGGCTCGCGGGTGGTCTTGCGTAGGGCGCGCATCGTGGCAGCCATCGCGCGAAGCCTACCCGGTGCATCGGGAACCCATGCTCCTGGAACGAGCGTCTGAGCCATGACACGCTCGCCCGACGCGAAAGGATCCCGCCATGGTTCGCAGATCGATCGCCGCTGCCGCGGCGCTCCTGGCCCTCGTGGGCGCCGCGTGCGCCGATGCCGCGGACACCGGCGCGGGATCGCACTCCACCGCTCCATCGGTGGATCCGGCCGTGGATCCGGGTGCCACCACCTTGGTCCTGCGGGTCGCCACCGAGGGAGGGTTCACCCCCGTCGACTATCAACTCACCAACATGCCGATGTTCTCGCTGTATGACGACGGCACGATCGTGACCACCGGTCCGATGATCGAGATCTATCCGCCACCGGCGCTCCCCTCGCTCCAGAGCCAGACGGTCGACAGCGCAGGGGTGGACGCGATCGTGACCGCGGCCCTCGATGCCGGCTTGGACACGGCCGGGGACCCTACCGACATGGGCACCGTCGCGATCGTCGACGCTCCCGACACACACGGTCTTCACGCTCCACGCCGACGGCGTCGACACCACGGTGCGGGTCTACGCGCTGACGGCGCTGCAGGAACGGCCGCCCACGATGAGCAAGGAGGAGTGGAACGCGCGCGTGGCCCTCAACGGGCTGGTCGAAGACCTCATGGACCTGGCCTCGTGGCTTCCCGACGGTTCGATCCAGGGCGAACCCGTCCCCTATGCGGCCACCGGCGCCCGGGTCTACGTGACCGACTACCAAGGGCAACGGGATCTCGCTCAGGCACCGGTCGCGTGGCCGCTGGAGCCATCCCTCGCCTCGTTCGGTGACGACCACGCGACGAGCGGGTATCGGTGCGGAACGGTCACGGGTGACGATTGGACACAGACGCTCGAACCCCTCGCCGAAGGCGCCAACCAGCTGAGCCCGTGGACAAGTGACGGACGGCGATGGAGCCTGCGGTTCCGGCCGCTCCTTCCCGACGAACGAGGCTGTTGACGGTCGACCGTTCGCCGCCCATACGTCGATCGGCCGGATGGGGGCCTTGAGCGCCCTGACAAACCGTTTCCGCAAGCGGTTCAAGAACCGCTGCAGCGGAGCCGATGAATGGGGGGACTTCCCGAACCACGACGGAGCCCCCTTGAACCAGGATGATCTCGAGGCCGTTGGACCCGAAGCGCTGACCGCCCTGGGCGGTTTCTTCCCTCCTTCCGGATCCGGCGACGACGACACCATGTTCGATACGGCCGAGCGACTGCGTGACCTCGAGCTTCGCTACCGGGCCCTGGTCGACCAGCTCCCCGCCGTGATCTACATCGACGGCCTGGGGATCGGATCCCAGATGGTGGATGTCAGCCCGTCCATCGAAACCACCCTGGGCATCCCGCGAGAGGAGTGGCTCGCCCATGCCGGTGTGTGGGCGAACGCGATCCACCCGGACGATCGTGAGCGGGTCGTCGAGGTCAGCCGCCACGCCGCGGAGTTCGGCGAGCCCTTCAGGATCGAATACCGCGCGTTCCACCGGGACGGCCGGATGCTGTGGATCCGAGAGGACTGCGTCCTGATCCGTGACGAGATCGGCGAACCCGTCTACTGGCTCGGCCTGATGCTCGACGTCTCGGAGTTCGCGCTGGCCCAGCGAGACCTGCAGGAGGTGCAAACGAAGTTCGGGGCGCTCGTCGAACAGATCCCGGCGATCGTCTACATCGACGAAGCCGACGAGCGGATGACCACGACGTACGTGAGCCCGCAGATCGAACCCTTGCTGGGCTACACCCAGCACGACTACATGACCGATCCCGACCTCTGGGCCTCGATGCTGCATCCCGACGACCGGGACGGCGCCGTCGAGACCTACCTGCGCGGTCGCGAGTCCGGAGAACCGTTCGTGTTCGAGTACCGCCTGGTCGCCAAGGACGGAAGCATCGTGTGGTTCCGCGACTCCGCGATCGTGCTGCCCGACGGCGAGGGCCGCCCCCAGTTCATCCAGGGTGTGATGTTGGACATCACCGAACGCAAGGCCGCCGAGGCACAGATCGCCTACCTCGCCTATCACGACAAGCTCACCGGCCTGTCGAACCGGGCGATGTTCGACGAGCTCCTCGAGCTCACGATGGCACGCGCCCGGCGCAACGATCTCGGCGTCGCGGTGGTGTCCGTCGACCTCGACGACTTCAAGCTGGTGAACGATTCGCTCGGCCACGACATCGGCGACCAGCTCATCGTGCTCCTGGCCGACCGTCTCCGAGAGGCGACGCGCGACACCGACCTCGTGGCCCGGCCCGGAGGCGACGAGTTCCTGTTGCTGCTGGGTGACCTCGACCTCACCCCTCCGGTCCCCGGCGGCACCGACGGCGCCACGATCGCCGCCGAATCCGTCGCGGTCCGTGTGCAGGAGGCGCTGAAGGCGCCGTTCGAGATCGCGGGCACCGAGCTCTACGTCACCGCGAGCCAGGGGATCAGCGTGTTCCCGCTCGATGCGAAGGATCCCGCCGGCCTCCTCAGCAACGCCGACACGGCGATGTTCATCAGCAAGAAGTCGGGCCCGGGCGGCTACCTGGTGCACTCCGACCGCGATGCCGACGCGATGAGCCGGCTGTCGATGTCCACCAGGCTCCGCAAGGCCGTCGAGCTCAAGCAGTGGACGTTGCACTACCAGCCGTTGATCGAACTGGACAGCGGCGACATGTACGGCGTCGAGGCATTGATCCGCTGGCCCGAACCCAACGGTGGCCTCGTGCCGCCCGGCGAATTCATCCCGCTGGCCGAGGAGATGGGGCTTATCGAAGCGATCGGCGACTGGGTGGTGGAGGAGATCTGCCGCCAGGACGCGCAGTGGCGAGCCGAGGGCCTGACGTTGGAGATCGGGTTCAACCTGTCCCCGCGCCAGTTGTGGCAGCCCGAGCTGGTCGACAAGATCGTCTCGCCGATCGTGGTCGCGGGCATGGACCCGACACGCGTGACGGTGGAGATCACCGAGTCGACGGCCATGACCGACCCCGACCGCACGGTGGAGCTGCTCACGGCGATCCACGACCGGGGGCTCAAGCTCGCGATCGACGACTTCGGTACCGGCTACTCCTCGCTGGCACGGCTCAAGCACATGCCCGTCGACATCCTGAAGATCGATCGGTCGTTCGTCCGCGACGTCGACAAGGACCGCGAGTCGGCGAGCATGGTCAGCGCGATGATCTCCCTGGCCGAGAACCTGGGCATGACCCCGCTCGCCGAGGGCATCGAGACCGAGGGTGAATGGCGCTTCCTCGCTTCTCGCAACTGCACGTACGGACAGGGGTACTTCTTCTCGCGTCCGGTGCCGGCGGCCGAGATCCTGGCGATGCACCGTCGCTCGGGTCTCCAGGTGCTCGACGGCGGCGCCGGCTGAGCCGAACGAACGACCGGTGCTACCGCTTCTTCCGCGCTCGCAACCCGCTGCGACGACCCCGTGAACTCCCGCTGAACACGGTCCTGGGCGGAGCCACCTTCATGCCGTCCTGCTCGAACTCCGCGTGCAGATCGAGACGGGCCGCCATGCGGCTCACGTCGCCGAGCTGATCGGGCGTGACGAAAGTGACGCTCACGCCCGCCCGGCCGGCGCGCGCCGTGCGGCCCACGCGGTGCACGTAGCCCTTGTCGTCCTGGGGCGGGTCGTAGTTCACGACCAGCGTGATGTCGTCCAGGTCCAACCCACGGGCCGCGACGTCGGTGGCGATCAGCACGCCCACGTGCTTGTCCTCGAACCGCTGGAGCGCGCGTTCGCGTGCTTGCTGGGTCATGTCGCCGTGCATCGTGACCGTGGGAACGCCCTCGTTCCGGAGCTGTCGGGCCAGGGTCTCCACATGGCGCTTCGTGTTGACGAACACGAGCGTGAGGCCCGTCTCCTCTTCCTCGTGCGCCAGGTCGATCAGGGTCTGCAGCTTGGCCGTCCGGTCCACCGGGATGAAGCGATGGTCGGCCTCATCGACCGTCTGGGAGTCGGACTCGATCTCGTGACGAACCGGGTTGCGGGTGTAGACCTCGGCGATCCGGCCCACCGCGCCGTCGAGCGTCGCGGAGAAGAACATCGTCTGCCGATCCTTCGGCAGGTGGCGAACGATCCGGTCGACCTGCGGCTGGAAGCCCATGTCGAGCATGCGGTCGGCTTCATCGAGCACGAAGATCTGCACGTGCTTGAGGGACACCATGCGCCGTTCCACCAGGTCGTCCAGCCGCCCCGGGGTGGCGATCAGGATGTGGGCCTGCTCGACGCCCTTGGCCTGCTCCTTCACGTTCGTGCCGCCGTAGACCGCCTTCACGCGGAGATGCTTGGCCTTCGCGATGTCGGTGAAGTCCTCCTTCACCTGGGTGGCGAGCTCGCGCGTGGGCACCAGCACCAGCGCCAGCGGACGGGACGTCGCGTCGGGGTCGAGCTGCTCCACGATCGGGATCGCGAACCCCAGCGTCTTGCCCGAGCCGGTCTTGGACTTGGCGAGGGTGTCGCGGCCTTCGGTGGCGTCCTCGATCACCATCTGCTGGATGGGGAACGGTGCAAGGATGCCCCGCGCCGCGAGGGTCCCGATGACGGCGTCGGACACGCCGAGGGCTTCGAAGGAAGGATCGTGGGTGGTCATACGCCATCGAGCGTACCCGTTCTCAGCGCTCGAAGGCCCCGTCACTGACTCGACGTGACGCCGCCGGCGACGCCGGGACCGCGGGTCAGACCTGAGGGCGGTACGCTTGGCCGAACCGGCCCGACCACGACCGACGAGGGGACCCATGGACGATCGAATCCAGCTGTGGAACGACCTGGCGGCACAGATCGCGGTGGACAGCATCCGCTGCACCACCCGCGCGGGCTCGGGCCATCCCACCTCGTCCATGTCGAGCGCCCACCTGCTGTCCGTGCTGTACGCCGACCACCTCCGCTACGACGTCGGCGATCCCAAGTCGCCGGCCAACGACCGCTTCATCATGTCGAAGGGTCACGCCGCGCCCGCGCTGTACTCGGTGCTGAAGGCGATCGGCGCGATCGACGACGAGCAGCTGATGACGCTCCGCGAGTTCGGATCGCCTATCCAGGGGCACCCCGCGCCCGTCCCGGAGCTTCCGTGGATCGATGTGGCGAGCGGTTCGCTGGGCCAAGGGCTCGCGGTGGGCCTTGGGATGTCGCTGTCCATGAGGCTCGACGGCCTCCCGGGCCGCACATGGGTGTTGATGGGTGACTCCGAGATCGCCGAGGGGTCGGTCTGGGAGGCCATGGAGGCCGCTTCCTTCCATCAGGTGGACAACCTCGTCGGCATCCTCGACCTCAACCGGCTCGGCCAGCGCGGCCCCACGATGCACGAGTGGCGTGCCGACCTGTTCGCCCAGCGTGCGCAGGCCTTCGGCTGGCACTCGATCGAGATCGACGGCCATGACGTCACCTCGATCGATGCGGCCTACACGGAAGCCAGTGCCGCTGACAAGCCCACGCTGATCATCGCGCGAACCGAGAAGGGCCACGGCGTCTCGTTCCTCGCCAACCAGGAGGGGTGGCACGGCAAAGCGGTGCCCGCCGACAAGGAAGGCGCCGCGATCGAGGAGCTGGGGGGCATCCGCTCGCTCACGATCACGCCCATCGGTCCAGAAGATCTCAAGCCCCTCGTCCTGGGCGAGCTCCACGCCGCGCCTGCGCCCGTCTACACCGAGCCCATCCCCACCAGGAAGGCGTTCGGGGAAGCGTTGGCATGGCTCGCCGGCCATCGCCCGGACGTGGTCGTGCTCGACGGCGAGGTCGGCAACTCCACCCACACCGAGGACTTCGAGGCCGTCGCGCCCGAGCGGTTCTTCCAGATGTACATCGCCGAACAATGCGTGGTGGGCGCCCAGACCGGCATGCAGGCGCTCGGCAAGACGGCGTTCGCCGCCACGTTCGGCGCGTTCCTGTCACGTGCCGCCGACTTCGTGCGCATGGGGGCCATCAGTCGCGCGAACCTCCGCCTGTGCGGATCACACGCCGGCGTCTCGATCGGGGAGGACGGCCCGTCGCAGATGGCGGTCGAGGACCTCTCGATGATGCGCACGCTGCACTCCTCAACGGTGCTCTATCCCGCCGACGGCAACGCCACGATCAGACTCGTGACCACGATGTGCGATCTCGAGGGCATCTCCTACCTGCGCACCACGCGCGAGGCCACGCCGGTGCTGTACGGCGCCGACGAGGAGTTCCCCGTCGGGGGATCGAAGACCCTGCGAGGGACCGGTGACGATGTCGCCACACTCGTGGGCGCCGGCGTGACCGTGTATGAGTGCCTCGCCGCCGCCGACGCGCTGGCCGCCGACGGCATCACGGTTCGCGTGCTCGACGTCTACAGCGTCAAGCCGATCGACGTCGCTGCCGTGCGACGTGCCCTCGACGAGACGGGCCTGATGGTCGTCGCCGAGGACCACCGGACCGAAGGCGGCATCGGGGACGCCGTCCTGGACGCGCTCGCCGGCTCCGGACCGATGAACGGTTCCGTGGTGAAGCTCGCGGTCACCGACATCCCGGGTTCGGGCAGCGCACAGCAGATGCGGGCATGGGCGGGGATCGACGCCGCGTCGATCGCCGCGGCGGTGCGAGACGGGCTCGCCGGACGCTGAGCCTCGGCCACTACCGAGCCGCGTCGGCGCCTACGGGCTTGGGGAGCGGCACGCCACCGAAGGCGAGGGCGATGATCTCCTCCGGCGGCACCGGCTTGCTGAACAGGAAGCCCTGCCCCAGCTGGCAGCCACGTTCCTTCAAGAAGGCGAACTCTTCCTCCCGCTCGATGCCCTCGGCCAGGGTGGTCATCTCCAGGCCGCGGGCCAACTCGAGGAACGCGGTCACGATGCTCGCCGATTGCGGATCGGACTCGACATGGGTGACGAAAGAGCGGTCGATCTTCAGCACGCTCACCGGCATCTCGCGCAGCCGGGACAACGAGGAGTACCCGGTGCCGAAGTCGTCGATCGCGATCTGCAGACCGCCGCTGTGGAGCTGCCACAGGATCTCCTGTGCACGGTCGGGGTCCATCATCGCGGACGTTTCGGTGATCTCGACCATGACCTTGGCGGGTTCGATCCCGCCGTCCAGGATCCTGGTCAGGATCCGGTCGGACAGGTCGGGCTGCCAGAACTGTCGAGGCGAGAGGTTGAACCCGATCTCCAGATCGATGTCGAGCTCGCGCCACGCCTGCGCCTGATACACGAGTTCGCGCACCACCCAGTCACCGATCAGCTCGATCAGCCCCAGCTCCTCGGCGAGCGGGATGAACTGGTTGGGGGGCACCATCGTTCCGTCGGGCTCGATCCATCGGATCAGCGCTTCGACGCCCTTCATCCGGCCGGTGTCCAGCTCCAGGATCGGTTGGTAGTGCAGCGCCCACCGTTGGCTCTCCACCGCCTTGCGAAGCCGGGTCACGAACTGGAGCTTGGCGGCGGAGTCGAACGCCCCGCGGGAAGAAACCACGTACCCCGAGGACCCTGACTTCTTCGACTCGTACATCGCTGCCTCGGCGTTGCGGTGGAGCGTGTTGGCATCCTCGCCGTCGAGGGGATAGAGGCTGATGCCCATGCTCACCGACAGGTAGAGCTCGGTGCCTCCCACCATGAATGGCGCGGCCATCGCCTCCTGGACGCGCTGGGCGGCGGCCTCGGCTCGCACCACGGCGGCGTCCATGTCACCGGCCGATTCCCGCTCGAGGTCCGCGATCAACATCAGGAACTGGTCGCCGCCTCGCCGTGCGACCAGGTCGGTCTCACGGGTCGCTTCGCGCAAGCGGTCGGCCACCATCCGCAGGAGCTGGTCGCCCACCTGATGACCTAGCGAATCGTTGACCAGCCGGAAGTCGTCGACGTCGACGCACACCGCCGCGACCGCCCCGTCGTGCCGGCTGGCCCGGTCGATCGAGAGGGTGAGCAACTCCTCGAACATCGAGCGGCTCGGCAGGCCGGTGAGTTCGTCGTGGTAGGCGAGGAACGCGACGTCCTCGTCGGCGCGCTTGCGCGCGGAGATGTCCATCATCACGCCGTGGGAGAATCGGGGCACCCCGCGGTCGTCCCGGACCATCGTGGCTTCGTCGTGCACCCACACCACGTGTCCGTCCTTGTGGAACATGCGGTACTCCATCACGAACGGATCACCGGTTTCGTTGTGACGTTCGTTCTCCGCGAGGGCACGGGAGCGGTCGTCGGGGTGCAGAACCTTGCCCCACAGGTCGGGGTCGTCGTACCACTCGCCCGGGCTGTAGCCGAGCACGCGCTCGATCTGCGGACTGATGTAGATGGAGG
>JBKPMF010000282.1:0-6874 GCA_046732015.1 Actinomycetota bacterium | reverse complement strand
GCCTCGCCATCCTACCGGCGACGGGTCCCGAGACCCTGTCGGTGCTGCACCTGTCCGACCTGCATTTCGTGCGCGATGAACCCGAGAAGTCGCGCCGGTTCCTGGCCTCGCTGCCTCCCGCCGACGTCACCGTGGTCACGGGGGACTTCCTCGCCGAGCCCGAGGGCGTGGAGACCGTGGTCGACATGCTCCGGCCGACCCGCGGACGCCTCGCCTCCTGGTACGTGCTGGGATCGAACGACTACTTCGCGCCGCGGCCGCTGAACTACTTCGCGTACTTCCAGCGGAACCGCAAACGTCGTAGTGCCGTGAAGGGACGGGCCGGCGACCTGGTGGCCCAGCTGAACGCCGACGGCTGGACCGACCTCACGAACGTCCGCCACGATGTGCAGCTGGATGGCCTGGGGGTCGAGCTGCTCGGACTCGACGACGCGCACATCCGGTGGCAGGACTACCGGGTGGCACCCAGGGGGGCGCCGGATCGGTTCGGGGTCGCCGTGATGCATTCACCGGACTCGGCGCCCGAGGCCGCCTCGCTCGGCTACGACCTGATCGTCGCCGGGCACACGCACGGCGGTCAGGTCTGCCTGCCGGTGGTGGGCGCCCTGGTGACGAACTGCTCCATGCCTCGGAGGCTGGTCAAAGGCGTGATCAGGATGGGCGGGGCCGTGCTGCACACCTCCCCGGGCATGGGAACCAGCAAGTACGCCCCGTTCCGGTTCTGGTGCCGGCCCGAGGCCACGATGCTGGAGCTCAGCCGCCGGCCCGAGCCTGCTCCGTAACCTGCCCATCGGGCGTTCGACTCGCTACACTCTGTGGTCCTCGGGACGTGGCGCAGCTTGGTAGCGCGCAGCGTTCGGGACGCTGAGGTCGCGGGTTCAAATCCCGCCGTCCCGACTCGAGGCTCCGGAGGACGGGCGCGAGATGCGGCCCGTCCTCCGTCATTTTCCGTAGTCCTCGGCCTACCCTTGGTGACCTGCGGAAACGGTTTGCTTCTGGGGCTGGAATCGAGCCGAGAAGTTTGACGCCTCCGGACAGGGCCGTTAGCCTCATTCCTCGTAGGCTCCGCACCGGCAACGGGCTCGGAGCCTTTTCCATTAGCCGACGAACCGACGGAGGGGCATGACCGGGACCACCAAGCGACTTGCACGGCTCACGGTAGCCGTGGTCTTCGTGGTCCCCACGCTTCTGCTCGGCTCCCTGGTCACCTCCTCCTCCGCCGCGCCATCGAAGGCCGAGGTCGACGCCGCCAAGGCGAAGCTGCAGGACGTCAGCGAGAAGCTCGAGGTCGTGATCGAGCAATACAACGAGGCGAAGGTCCGCCTCGGCGGCATCCAGGACAAACTCGACGCCGCGCTCGCCGACAAGCAGGAGGCCGAGGCCGAGGCCGCAGCCGCCACCAAGGATCTCGAAGCCCGCGCCGTCGAGGCCTACACCGGATCCGGCAACCAGCTCGACGTCCTGCTGGGCGCCCAGGACCTCACCGAGTTCTCCGACCGGCTCGAATTCATGGGCGCGCTCGCGCAGAACGACGCCGATCTCGCCACCCAGGCCTCCAACGCTCGCCAACGTGCGGAATGGGCGGCACAGCAGTACGGCGAAGCGCTCGATCAGCAGAAGGCCGAGCTCGCCAAGATGTCCGCGAACCGCGAGGACATCCAAGCGATGCTGCAGGAGCAGCAGTCCTTGTACGAGCAGCTCAATAAGGACTACCAGGACTACCTCGCCCGCCAGGAAGCTGCTGCGGCAGCTGCCGCGGCGGCCGAGCAGAGCGGTGGCACCAGCACCGGGGGCACGTCATCCGGTGGAGGCGGAAGCACCGACCCGGGTGGCTGGACCGAGCCGCCGCCTCCGCCGCCCGGATCCGGTGCCGCTGCTGCAGTTGCCGCCGCCAAGAGCGTGATCGGCGCTCCGTACGTGTGGGGCTCCGCCAACCCGGCGGTCGGCTTCGACTGCTCGGGATTGACTTCATGGGCTTGGGGTCAGGCCGGCGTGTACCTCCCACACTCATCGGCCTCCCAGGCTTACTCAGGTGCCGTGGTCCCCTCGCTCTCCCAGGCTGCTCCCGGCGACCTGCTGTTCTTCTACTCACCGATCAGCCATGTGGCGCTCTATATCGGTGGCGGTCAGATGATCCACGCACGCCATCCCGGCCCCGGTGGGCAGGTGCAGTACGGGTCGGTCCTCGGCTACGGCACCCCCGTGGTTCGCATCGTTCGCCCGGGCTAGCCCCACGCCGTTCTCCCCATCCTTTCGTTCCGAGTTCCGCGGCAGCGTGGGCGGATAGGCTGACGAGCTGTGGACGCCGCCACTCAGACCGATGCTGACCGTGAGCTGCTCGAACGGCTCCGCGCCGGCGACGAGGAGGCCTTCATGGACCTGGTCGACGCGTTGCAGCCCGCGATGCTCCGGGTGGCTCGCATGTACGTCTCGTCCCAGGCCGTCGCCGAAGAGGTCGTCGGGGATGCCTGGCTCGGTGTCCTCAAGGGCCTCGACCGGTTCGAGGGTCGTTCGTCGCTACGCACGTGGATCTTCCGGATCGTGACGAACATCGCCAAGACCCGGGGGCAGCGCGAGGGCCGGAGCGTGCCGTTCGCGGCATTGGCGGGCGACGACCTGGACGCTCCGACCTTCGATCCCTCGATGTTCATGGCGAGCGACGACCCGCGGTGGCCGAGTCACTGGTCCTCGATCCCCGCCGATTGGACCGGGATCCCTGAAGACCGCCTGCTGGGCGCGGAAACCCTCCGTGTGGTGCGGGAGACGCTGGATACCCTGCCACCCATGCAGGCCGAGGTGCTGCGGCTCCGCGACGTGCTGGGCTGGTCGTCCGAAGAGGTGCGTAACGCGCTGGACCTGACGGAGACGAATCAGCGGGTGCTCCTGCATCGTGCGCGTGCGAAGGTGCGGCGCGCGCTGGAGCGCGACTTCGAGCCTGAGGCGAATGCATGAGTGGATCAACCGAGTTCACCTGCCGGGAGTTGGTCGAGGCGCTGACCGACTACCTGGAGGACGCCATGCCCGCCGATGACCGCGCCCGGCTGGAGGTTCATCTCGCGGACTGCGACGGCTGCACGAACGCCTTGCGCCAGTTCCGCGACACGATCCGTGTCACCGGCCACCTCACCGAGGAGCAGGTCGCTGAACCCTCGCGGGAATCGATCCGGCAGGTCTTCAGGCGCTGGCGTTCCGATCAGGAACCGGAACAGGTTCGCTGACCCACCCACGATCCGCGTCGTCAGCGGATGATCGAATCCAGATCTGCCAGACGCACCTTGGCCTGCTGCACGAGCGCGTCGTTGCCGATCGCCTCGGCTTCTGTGATCGCTTGAGCCAGGAGATCGGCAGCCTGTTTCGCTCGGAGGTCGCCCTTGGCGGCCGTCGCGTACTTGATCTTCTCGTCGGCCTTCACGATCAGTTCGAAGATCTCGTTCGGTTCCATCCTGGCTCCTTTGCCGGTCGGGCACCGGATCGGTCGAACGATACGCCCAGGGCCGCCGTCACAGCTGGGGGCGAGCGGGCATGGTGCTGATGAACGTCCGGCCAACGGCGGGGGAACCTTCTCCCGCAACCCTTGTTGGTTCCCACGCCGTTGGCGGACACTCGGCTCGCAGGCTGACCGTTGGGAGGATCCGATGTTGCTCGACCACGACGACCTGGCCGAGACCGACGCTCGCAGGGCGATCATGCGAACGCTCAACCGCGACCCGTTCGACGTCTGGACCAGGGACGAACTCGCGCGGACGCTGGGCCTGTCCTCGTCGTTGACCGGGCGCGTGCTCGGCGACCTGTTGGCGAGAGGGCTGGTGCGCCGACTGCCGGGCACGGACGGCGAGTTCACCGCCGCCGGGACCGCCGCCTAGGCGACCAGTCCGGCGAGCGCCTCCGCTTCCTCGCGGATCGCGCTCGCCTCGACCAGGCTGTCCAGCCAGTGCGACGGGAGCGCATCGATGCCGTGGAGGGCCCCCAGCAGCGCGCCCGCTACCGCCGCGTTGGTGTCGGTGTCACCACCGAGCGCGACGATCTCGCGCAGACCGTCGTCGAACGGCCAGGCCTCCCCCGCCGCACGCAGCGCGACACCGGCGGTGAAGAGCGCGAACCCCTGATCGGGTCCGTCGATCGGTCGCTCGACGCCGGCGGCACCCGTGAGGTAGTCGAGCTCCTCCCCACCTTCCCGGCCGGCCACGCGCGCTAACGCCGCGCGGACCGCCGACTCCGGGTCGTCGCCGCGGACGAGGGCGGCAGCGGTCAGCGTCACCGCGACGCAGGCGGTCTTGCAGCGTTCGTCCCAGTGGGTGATGGCGCTGAGCGCGGGCGCGGCCTCGAGCAGGTCGTCGGCCCGATCCGCGTACGCGAGCCCCAGCGGCGCGCAGTACATCACGCTGCCGTTGCCGGCACTCACCTCGGGGCCGCGACGGTCGAACACCGCCTCGGCGGCGTTCGGCGAGCCCCGTTGATGTTCCCGCAGGGCGGCCACGGTCTGGTTCCCGACGTCGGGCGGCGGGCTCTCCAACCACTCGAGGTGTCGCCGCAAGACGTCGTCGGTGTCGAGCGAGCCGCCGTTCGCGACCAGGCTGTTCCACAGGTTTCGGGCCATCGCCGTGTCGTCGGTCCAGGAACCCGGCGGGCGGTCCATCCACGGCAGCTCGTACGCCGGGAGAGGCGAGGGGATGTCGTGCGCCCGCCGGAACTCGAACGGCGCGCCAAGCGCGTCACCCAGCGCCAGCCCGAGGATCCCCCCGACGATCCGTTGCCTCGCCTCGATCATCGAGGGAGCGTACTCCGAGGGTTCCGCGGGGCGTTCCTGCAGGTCAACTGGTATCTTCGGTGGGCATCAGGGCACGCGTTCTCGCAGGTCGCATGCCACATCCGGCGACACTTCACGGTCAGGGGTCCTCCAGTCCCACGCCCTGACCAGCGGGAACACCCGACGGACTGGACGAACTGAGGGATCGACGCACATGGACAAGATCGGACCGAAGCACCGCACCTGCCGGCGGGTCGGCGCGCCGCTCTGCGGCCGTCCCAACTGCCCGTCGAACAAGCGCCCCTACCCGCCCGGCCAGCACGGCCGCGGCCGCAAGCGCATCTCCGAGTATCAGACCCGTCTGGTCGAGAAGCAGAAGCTCCGCGCGATCTACGGTGTGAGCGAGAGCCAGATGCGTCGCTACTACGACGAGGCCACCCGCAGCAAGGGCGTCACCGGTGAGGAGCTGATCGGCCGGCTCGAGACCCGCCTGGACACCGTCGTGCTCCGGCTCGGGTTCGCGCTGACCACCCGCCAGGCCCGCCAGCTCGTCTCGCACGGGCACGTCACCCTGGACGGCAAGCGGCTCAACATCCCGAGCGCGAAGGTCAAGCCGGGCCAGACCGTCGAGATCGCCGCGAAGGCGAAGAACTTCGTCGCGGTGCGTGAGGCCCTCGAGATCACGGCCGACCCGCCGCCGTACCTCTACCGCAACAAGGACGAGGTCTCGGGCACGCTGTCCCGGGCGCCCGAGCGCACCGAGGTGCCCTTGCCGGTCGAGGTCGAAGAGCGCCTGATCGTCGAGTACTACTCGTAACGAGCTCCGGGCCGGCCTGGTTCGCAGGAGTTCGAGAGCTCCCTCGCCTATCCTCCCTCCAGACGACCGAGGAGGACGGATGCAGCTGGGGATGGTCGGACTGGGACGGATGGGCGCCAACCTGTCCCGCCGCTTGATGCGCGCTGGACACGAGGTGGTCGCCTACGACGTGAGCCCCGAGGCGGTCGAGGGCCTCGCGGGTGAAGGCGCCGTGGGGGCGTCCTCGCTCGAAGACTTCGTCGCCAAGCTCACCGCCCCTCGCGCCGCGTGGATCATGGTGCCGGCGGCGTTCGCCGGGTCGACAGCCGAGCAGCTCGCCGCGCTGATGGAGACCGACGACGTCATCATCGACGGCGGCAACTCCTACTACCGCGACGACATGGCACGCTCCACGGCCTTCGCGAAGCAGGGCATCCACTACCTGGACGTGGGCACGAGCGGCGGCGTGTTCGGGTTGGAACGCGGGTTCTGCATGATGATCGGCGGCGACCCCGCGCCCGTGGAACGCCTCGATCCGATCTTCGCTGCCCTGGCTCCCGGCATCGGGACCGCGGAGCGCACGCCCGGCCGGGCGGAGTCCGGACGTGGCGGCACCGCCGAGCAGGGCTACCTGCACTGCGGGCCGTCCGGCGCCGGCCACTTCGTGAAGATGGTGCACAACGGCATCGAGTACGGCCTGATGGCGGCCTTCGCCGAAGGGCTCAACGTCTTGCGGCACGCCAACGCCGGAGCGACCGATCGCAAGGACGACGCCGAGACCGCGCCGCTGCGCGAGCCCGAGTTCTACCGCTACGACCTGGACATCGCCGACGTCGCCGAGGTGTGGCGCCGAGGCAGCGTCGTCAGCTCGTGGCTGCTCGATCTCACGGCATCGGCGCTGGTGAACGACCCGGCCCTGAAGGGCTTCACCGGCCGGGTGAGCGATTCGGGCGAGGGCCGGTGGACGCTGCAGGCCGCGATCGACGAAGGGGTGCCGGCCCAGGTGTTGTCGGCGGCCGTGTTCGACCGGTTCGCCTCGCAGGGGTCGGCGGAGTTCGCGAACAAGGTGCTGTCGGCCATGCGCAAGGAGTTCGGCGGGCACGACGAGAAGGCGTCATGAGCCCGTCCTCGGCTTCGGCTCCGGTGCACTCCGACGCGCTCGTCTTCTTCGGCGCCACCGGTGACCTCGCCTACAAGAAGATCTTCCCCGCCCTGTACGACCAGACCAAGCGCGGCGTCCTCAACGTGCCGGTGATCGGCGTGGCGTCGTCGCCGTGGTCGGTCGACGATCTCCGCAAGCGCGCCCACGACAGCATCGAGGAGCACGGGGG
>JBKPMF010000281.1:0-15539 GCA_046732015.1 Actinomycetota bacterium | reverse complement strand
AGATGTGGGCGCGACAGGAGCGCTACAGCGGGGTGGCGGCGCCGTGATCGGATGGATCGCCGTGGTCGCCCTCGTGATCTTCGGGTCGCTGATGGCGCTGGCCGAATCCGCGCTCACCCGCATGACCCGCGTGAAGGCGCTGGCGCTGGAGGACGAGGGCCGGCGCAACGCCGCGCTGCTGGTCAAGCTCGAATCCGACCCGCCCCGCTACCTCAACTCGGTCTATCTGTGCGTCGTGCTCGTGCAGAACGGCTCGGCGATCCTGGTCGCGTTCCTGGCCGAGCGCACGTGGAGCAACAGTGTGGTCACGATCGCCTCCCTGGTGTTCGCGCTGCTGTACTTCGTGTTCGTCGAGGCGATGAGCAAGACGTTCGGCGTGCTGCACAGCGATCGCGTGGCGCTGGCGCTCTCGCCCTTCGTGTACTTCCTGGGCCGATTGTTCGCCTGGCCGACCCGTGGCTTGATCGGTCTGGCGAACGTGCTGCTGCCCGGCAAGGGCATCAAGGCTGGCCCGTTCGTCTCGGAAGAAGAGATCCGCTCGATGGCGCAGGTCGGCTCCGAGGAAGGCTCGATCGACGTCGGCGAGAAGGAACTGATCCACTCGATCTTCGAGTTCGGCGACACGATCGTGCGCGAGGTGATGGTGCCGCGTCCCGACATCATCGCGATCGAGGACGACAAGTCGCTGCGTGACGTCCAGGCACTGGTCTTGACGCACGGCACGTCCAGGATCCCCGTCTACGACGCCGACGAAGACCTCGACCACGTGGTCGGGATCGTGTTCGCCAAGGACGTGCTGAAGTCGCTGCACCAAGGCAAGCACGATGCGCCGCTCGCCGAGGTCGTCCGCGAGGCGCACTACGTGCCCGAATCGAAGAAGGTGGCCGACCTGCTGCGCGAGATGCAGCGCGAGAAGTTCCACATGGCGCTCGTCACCGACGAGTACGGCTCGGTGACCGGGCTGATCTCACTCGAAGACCTCCTGGAGGAACTCGTGGGTGAGATCACCGATGAGTACGACCGCGAGGAGCCCGAGTTCGAGCAGGTGGGCGAGAACATCTACCGCGTCAGCGGGAAGACCTCGATCGACGACATCAACGAGCTGCTCGACGTCGAGCTGCCCGACGAAGAATGGGACACGGTCGCGGGTCTGGTGCTCGACTGTTTCGGACGCATCCCCGACGCCGGCGAGGAATGCCAGCTGGACGGTCTCACCTTCCGCGCCGAGACCGTCGTGGGTCGCCGCATCGCGAGCGTCCTGATCACCAGGACCACCGAACCCGAGCCGGCGCTCACCGAGGCACCGACCCCATGACATCGATCGACGAAGCCCGGCTCGAGGAGATGCTGGCGGCGGCCCGCGAGGTCCGCGCCAGCGCCTACGTCCCGTACAGCGGCTTCCACGTGGGCGCCGCGGTACTCGCGAACGCCGAGATCTTCACCGCGGTCAACGTCGAGAACGCGAGCTACCCGCTCAGCGTGTGCGCCGAGCGGAACGCGATCGCCAAGGCGGTCGCCGCCGGTACCACCGACATCCGGGCGGTCGCGGTGGTCTCGGACGCCGATACGCCCACCCCGCCGTGCGGGGGATGCCGCCAGGTCCTGCGTGAGTTCGGGAACGGGATCGCCGTGATCGCGGAGTCGGCGGACGGTTCGCGGCGCACCTACTGGTCGATCGACGATCTGCTGCCGCACGCCTTCGGCCCGGACGACTTCCAACCGTGACCGGCTTCCGGTCGGGGGTGGTCGCGGTGGTGGGCCGGCCCAACGTCGGCAAGTCCACCCTGGTCAACCAGCTGGTGGGGGAGAAGGTCGCGATCGTCTCGGACAAGCCCCAGACCACCCGCCGGGACATCCGTGCCATCTGGACCACGGACGAGGCCCAGGTCGTCTTCACCGACACGCCGGGGTTCCACAAGCCGCGGACGCTGCTGGGGGCTCGCTTGAACGACCTGGTGGGCGACGCCGTGACCGGGGTCGACCTGATCGTCCTCGTGGTCGACGGCCACATGGGCGTCGGGCGCGGCGATGCGTTCGTCTACGCGAAGCAGGTGGCGGGCGAACCGGATGCCACGAAGATCTGCGTGGTCAACAAGATCGACCGGCTCGCCCACACCAAGGTGGTGCCGCAGCTGGCGGCGGCCCAGGCGTTGGGGGACTGGGACGAGATCGTGCCGGTCTCGGCCGCGGTGGGTGACGGCGTCGAGGAGCTGCGAGCGGTGTTGCTCTCGCACATCCCGGAGGGGCCCGCCCTCTTCCCCGACGGCGAGATCACCGATCAGCCGCTCGAGGTCCGTCTCACCGAGCTCGTCCGGGAGCAGGCCCTCGCGGTGACGCGCGAGGAAGTGCCGCACTCGGTGGCGGTGGTGATCGACGAGATGGAACGCGAGGGCAACCTCACGAAGGTGCACGCCTCGATCGTGGTCGAGCGCGATTCGCAGAAAGGGATCCTGATCGGCCACGGGGGCCAGACCCTCAAGACGATCGGCACGAAGGCGCGGGAGCAGATGGAGCCGCTGCTGGGCACCAAGGTCTATCTCGACCTGCACGTCAAGGTCATGAAGGAATGGCAGCGCGACCCGAAAGCCCTCGACCGGCTGGGGTTCTGATCGGCTTCTAACCGGTCACGAAGATCGTGCCGGTCATCTCCGGGTGGATCGAGCAGTGGAAGGGATTCGCGCCCACCGCCAGCTTCGGCTCCTTGCCCCGGTTCGCCATCGTGATCGTGGCGTCACCGTCGATCGGGATCGTGATGTTGAGGGCGTCCACGGTGAAGGTGTGCGAGAAGTTGTCGCGGTTGCGGATCTCCAGCGCTTGACCCTTCGCGATCGTGGCGCACGCCGGGTGGTAGGCGAAGTCCTCGATCTCGAGTTCCGCGGCCTCGTCGTCGGTGAGGTCCACGGACTCGGCCTCGGTGCAGCCGCTCTGCGGACCGCCGGAAGCACCGGTGCTCCCGGTCACGCCGGTTGCCCCACTGGATCCGGTCGGGGCGCCAGTCGTGATCGCGGCGGACGACGGGGAAGACGGTTCGTCGTCGGCGAGGCTGCAGCCGCCGGCCACCAACGCCAGGAGCGCTGCCAGGGCGATCCTCCTCGTGCGCATCGAACCTCCTCGGTGATGTCGAGCCGGATCAGCCGACCTCGATCGTCGCCTTCATCTGTGGGTGATACGTACAGACCACGGTGTAGGTGCCTGCCGCCACCCCGGAAAGATCCGCGGATCCCTGCGTTCCGGCGGCGACGTCCACGCTCACGTCGGTGCCATCGACCGTGAAGGTGTGGGGCGCCGCGCCCACGTTGTCCAGGGCCAGGGTGTCGCCGGTGTCGGCCCGCATGCACGCGGGCCCGTAGGAGAAGTCGTCCATCTCGACGGCGGTGGGCCTCGTGAAGCTCGAACACGCCGAGGGCCCGGAACCCCCTGCGCCACAGGCAGTCCCGCCCAGGGCCAGCGACAGCGTGATGATGATCGACGCGGTCCGGTGCACGGCTCGTTCCGTCCTCCTCGTTCGGTCGCGGTCAGCCTACGTGAACGGCCTCCGAGCGCCCGTCATGTCTTCGCTACGATGGCGGCATGGCCGGGGCCGCTTCCATCCAGGGGCAGGACGATGCTCGCCCGACCGTGTCCTCGTCCGAAGCGGCGCGCATCGTCGCCCGGACCACTTCGGTGGATGCCGTGGGACTGGAGGGGCGCGCTGCGGCACTCGCCACCCGGTCGATCAAGCGGGAGTCCAAGCGGTGGGCCCTCGACCTGGTGATCCGGTGCATGGACCTCACCACCCTGGAGGGCAGCGACACGGTCGGCAAGATCGTGGCGCTGTGCGCCAAGGCGGTGCGCCCCGATCCGATGCGACCCGAGGTCCCGTCCGTGGCCGCCGTGTGTCTGTACCCCCAGCTCGTGCCGGTGGCGGTGGACCAGCTCCGCGGCACCGGGGTCGCCGTGGCCAGCGTGGCGGGCGGGTTCCCGAGCGGGCTCGGCCCCCTCGATACCAGGCTGCAGGAGATCCGCGACGTGGCCGCGGCGGGCGCCGACGAGATCGACATCGTGCTGAACCGCTCGCTGTTCTTGGGCGGCCGCTACGGCGAGGCGTTCGACGAACTCGTCGCTGCGCGAGAGGCGGCGGGGCGCACCCATCTGAAGGTGATCCTGGAGACCGGTGAGCTCGGGTCCTACGACCGGGTTCGGCAGGCCTCGCTGCTCGCGATGGCGGCCGGGGCGGACTTCATCAAGACCTCGACCGGCAAGATCGGCGTGAACGCGACGTTGCCGGTCGCCCTGTGCATGCTCGAGGCAGTCCGCGACTTCCGCGACCAGACGGGGCGCGACGTCGGGGTGAAGGTCGCGGGAGGCATCCGGAAGTCCAAGCAGGCGATCCAGCACCTGGTGTTGGTGCATGAGACGCTCGGCGACGCGTGGATGCGCCCCGAGCGATACCGGATCGGGGCCTCCAGCCTGTTGAACGACGTGTTGATGCAGCTCGAGAAGGAACGCACCGGAGCCTATGCCGGCCCGGACCACTTCACGATCGACTGAGGAGCATCGTGGCCGACGAGATCGAACCGACCGGGCCAGCAACGGCCACGTGGGAATACGCGAGCGCGCCAGAGTCGACCGACATCGTCCGGCTCGAGGATCGGTACGGGCTGTTCATCAACGGTGAGTTCGCCGAGCCCAAGAGCGGGCGGTGGTTCACCACGATCAACCCGGCCACGGAGGAGCCGCTCGCCGAGGTCGCGGAGGCAGGGGCCGAGGACGTCGCCGTCGCCGTGGAGGCCGCGCGCGCGGCGGCGGATGCCTGGCAGGGCCTGCCCGGCAGCGAACGCGCGAAGTACGTGTTCCGCATCGCGCGGCAGCTGCAGGAGCGCGCGCGCGAGTTCGCCGTGCTGGAGACGATGAACGGTGGCAAGCCGATCAAGGAATCGCGCGACGTCGACCTGCCGCTGGCGGCGGCGCACTTCTTCTACTACGCAGGGTGGGCCGACAAGCTCGGGTACGCGTTCCCCGGCCGCCCCACGCCTCGACCGGTCGGGGTGGCCGGCCAGATCATCCCGTGGAACTTCCCGATGTTGATGGCCGCCTGGAAGCTCGCGCCCGCGCTCGCGGCCGGCAATACCGTGGTGTTGAAGCCCGCGGAGACCACGCCGCTCACCGCGTTGTTGCTCGCCCGGGTGATCCAGGAAGCAGAACTGCCGCCGGGCGTGGTGAACATCGTCACGGGCGCGGGGGAGACCGGCGGCGCGCTCGTGGACGCCCCGGTCGACAAGATCGCCTTCACGGGCTCGACCGAGGTGGGCAAGGCGATCCGCCGTGCCACCGCCGGCACCGGCAAGCGACTCACGCTGGAGCTCGGGGGCAAGGCCGCGAACATCGTGTTCGAGGACGCACCCTTGGACCAGGCGGTCGAGGGCGTGATCAACGGCATCTTCTTCAACCAGGGGCACGTGTGCTGCGCGGGCTCGCGACTGCTCGTGCAGGAACCGGTGTTCGACGCGCTACTGACCAAGTTGAAGGACCGGCTGCAGACCCTCCGGGTGGGCGACCCGCTCGACAAGAACACCGACGTCGGCGCCATCAACTCGCGCGCGCAGCTCGAGAAGATCGAGGAGCTGGTCGCGAGCGGCGTCGACGAGGGCGCCGAGATCTACCAACCCCCGTGCGATCTGCCCGAGCGTGGGTTCTGGTTCCGACCCACCTTGTTCACCGGGGTCTCGCAGTCCCACCGCATCGCGCAGGAGGAGATCTTCGGCCCGGTCCTGTCGATCCTCACGTTCCGCACGCCCGAAGAAGCCGTCGAGAAGGCGAACAACACCCCGTACGGCCTGAGCGCGGGGGTGTGGACCGAGAAGGGTTCGCGGATCCTGTGGATGGCCCAGCGTCTGCGCGCCGGCGTGGTGTGGGCCAACACGTTCAACCGGTTCGACCCCACGTCGCCGTTCGGCGGCTACAAGGAGAGCGGGTTCGGCCGCGAGGGTGGGCTCCACGGTCTCGAGCCCTACCTGACGTTCGACGGGAGCTCGTCATGAGTGCTCGGCTGCCGGTGAAGCGCACGGCGAAGCTGTTCATCGGCGGCGCGTTCCCACGCAGCGAGAGCGGGCGTTCCTACGAGGTGTTCGCCGACGACGGCAAGCCGTTGGCCTACGCGGCGCAGGCGTCCCGCAAGGATCTGCGCGATGCCGTGCTGGCGGCGCGTGGCGCGTTCCCGAAATGGTCGGGCATGACCGCGTACAACCGCGGTCAGATCCTCTATCGGGTGGCCGAGCTGATGGAGGGCCGGCGCTCGCAGTTCCGCGACGAACTGGCCGACGCCGGTGCCGCCGACCCAGACCGTGGGGTGGATGCCGCGATCGATCGCTGGGTCTGGTACGCGGGGTGGGCCGACAAGATCGCGCAGACCCTCGGGACGTCGAACCCGGTCGCGGGCCCCTACTTCAACTTCACGATCCCGGAGCCGACCGGCGTGGTGGGGATCGTGGCGCCGATCGACCAGTCGCTGCTGGGGCTGGTCTCGCGCCTGGCGCCGGCGATCGTGGGCGGCAACACCACGGTGGTGCTGGCCAGCGAACGGTCGCCGCTCCCGGCGGTGTCCCTCGCCGAGGTGCTCGCCACCAGTGACGTCCCGGGTGGGGTCGTCAACATCCTCACCGGCGTCACCGCCGAGTTGGTGCCCTGGCTCGCGAGCCACATGGACGTCAACGCGATCGATGTCACGGGCGTGCCGGACGAACTTCGGGCCGGCACCGACCGCGCGGTCGCCGACAACGTGAAGCGGGTACACCGCGCCCCCGACGCCGACCCGTTCGCTCCCGAGGCGCAGAGCCCGTACGAGATCACCGCGCTGATGGAGTTCAAGACCGTCTGGCACCCGATGGGCGCGTGAGCGGCCAGGGACTGGACTGGCGGGCGTTCTCCTCGCTCCGTCCCGACCTCGCCGACGCCGGCCGGGAGCTGTTCTACCAGTACGGCGTGGGGCTCGCGTTCCTCGGCACCGTGCGCCCCGACGGCGGTCCTCGATTGCACCCGTTCTGCCCGGTGCTCGACGACGGCCTGTACGGCTTCATCGTCCCGTCGCCCAAGCGCGACGATCTCCACAGGGACGGTCGCTACGCCATGCACTCGTTCCCTGCGGATGAGACCGAGGACGCGTTCATGCTCTCGGGCACCGCCAGATCGACGGAGGACGGCGCCCTTCGAGACCGTCTCGAAGCGAGGTACCGGGAGGAACGCGACCTCTCCGACTCCACGCGCATGGAGGACCAGGAGTTGTTCGAGTTCGTGATCGAACGCTGCCTGATGACGCGAACGAAGGGTCACGGCGACCCGTCGCCCCACCACGTCGTATGGCGGGCGCCGCCCTGATCGTCGACCTCGGTCAGTCTCGGCGGAGGTCGAGCCAGGCTTGGTACACGGTTCGATACAGCGGATGACCGGCGAGCGTGGCGGTCGGCACTCCCGGTAGCCCTTTCAGGTCGCCGACGTCGTGGAGGAAGGTGGCCTGGACCGTCGCGGCGTCCAACTCCAGCAGCATCAGGAGCGCTTCGTCCTCTTCGGAGGCATCCAGCGCCGCGCGGACCTCGCCCACGGCATGCTTCACCACGCGGTTCTCGTGGATGTCGGAGGTGAGGACGCGGCGTGAGTCGTAGATGCGCTTGAGCTTGCCGTGTTCGTCCAGGTTGCCGGGCTTGCGGCGGCTGCGGACCAGCTCGCGGGGCTCGGGATGGCGAGCCAGGTCCCCGGAGGTCCAGCGTTCCTCGCGGACAAGATCCTTGCGGTGCTCGCGCTGCAGCCGCGGCAGGACGTGGACCAGCCCGGGCCGGCCGTCGCGACCGCGCACGATGTCGCTGAGCACCTCGAGAGGGGCCGCGCTCGGCTCGACGTCCTCAGAAGTAGCTGGCGAACCCATGGGTGGCGTAGTCCTCGCGCATGAGCTCGGCCTTGCCGCGCGCCAAGGGATACCCCTCATCACCCAGCGCCGACAGGAACCCCACCAGGGCTTCGTCGAGGCGGCCGTCGGCGCCGCGCACCCGCGGCAGCACCTTCTGGACCAGCTGCTCGTCCAACGCGGTGGGCCACTCGGTGCCCAGGTCGATCGCGGCCGCCAGGTATCCCCGGATCTCCTCCAACACGCGGAACCCGAACGGCGCGATGGGCCGCAGCGCGTCCCAGATCTTCAGGACCAGCTCGGAGTACGGCTCACCCTCCAGGTACTCGACGACGTAGCTCCGCTGCAGCGGCAGCTCGATCAGTTGGGCGCGGTCGTAGACCTTGTCGGCGAACCCGTGGGTGGTCTCGTCCACGTTCACGGTACCGGCGAACTTCAGGTTGGGCGTCAGCTCCACGGTGTGGCCGGGAGCGAGGTCGAGCCGGGCGATCCCCTCGCGCGAGCGGACCTCCATCGCCGACAGGAACCGGGAGAAATAGTGCTCCACGCGAGCCAGGTTCATCTCGTCCAGGATCACGTGGAACTCCCGGGCGCTGCGTCCGGCCATGTCGGCGGCGGTCCACTCACGGGCGGCCTCCTGCACGAACTCGCTGAACGGCGTGTGGTGGTAGAACCCGTCGAGCGGCGAGAGGTAGCCCAGGAGGTCTTCGTTGGAGGACCAGCTGGGGTCGACCGCCGCGAGCTTGGGACGGGCCCCGATCGCGTCGGCGTAGGCCTGGGCCAGCCAGGTCTTGCCCGTGCCGCTCGAGCCCGACAGGATCACGAAGCCGCGGGTCTGCATCGCCAGGTGGTAGCGCCGAACGACATCGTCCCCGATCAAGAACGTGGGATTGGTACTGCGGAACCGCTGCAGTACCTCGAGGAAGAGCGAATCCGGCGCCGCTCCGAACGGCGCAGAAGCTTCCATCAACGTGTCGCTCATCTGACTCCTGAGGGGAAGGGGTCGGCCCGCGGATCGCTTCCCTTCCATCGGCACGAACCGCCCAGGTCCTGAGCGCCATCTGCTACCGGTTTCTCGGGCGGTGCTCAGGAAAACATCCCGGTTCTCAGGGGTTCCCGCCACGGAAACAACACACCGCTGCTAGGGCGCTCGTCACGTGCTGGGCGCTACGATTCGCGGATGCCGCCGTACAAAGAGCAGGGTGTCGTCCTGCGCTCCCACAAGCTCGGTGAAGCCGACAAGATCATCACCGTCATGACCCAGGGTTCGGGCAAGGTCCGGGCCGTGGCGAAAGGGATCCGCAAGACCACGAGCCGGTTCGGCGCCCGCTTGGAGCCCTTCACCCACGTGAACCTCATGCTCTACCGCGGCCGGGGCTCGCTCGACACCGTGACCCAGGCCGAGATCATCGCCCCGCACATGGCGATCCGCGAAGACCTCGCCCGGTTCGCCGCCGGCGAGACGATGCTCGAAGCCGTCGACAAGGTGGCCGAGGAGCACGAGAAGAACCTGCGCGTCACCTTGTTGCTGTTGGCGGGCTGCCGCGCGCTCGACGCCCGACCCGCCGATCCGGCCGCCGTGGCCGAGTCCTTCATGCTGAAGCTGCTCTCGCTGTCGGGGTTCCATCCGGCGCTCACGGCGTGCGCGGTGTGCAGCGAACGCGACCCCCAGCTGTGGTCCGCCGGCCTCGGCGGCGCGGTCTGCGGCCGATGTTCCGAGTCCGGCGCGTCCAGTTGTTCGCGCGCCGCGCTCGACTACCTGGCCACGCTGGCGCTCGCCGACCTCAACGATGCGGGCGCCACGCTCGAACCCGATCCCCGGGTGCGCAAGGAATCCCGCGCGCTGCTCTACGGGTTCGCCGAATTCCACCTGGAACGACGCATGAAGTCGGTCCCCATGTTGGTAAGGACCGCCCAGTGAGTTTCCTCAGCGACATCGAACGTTCCAGCGTGCCCGCGCACGTCGCCATCGTCATGGACGGCAACGGCCGGTGGGCGCAACAGCGCGGGCTGCCACGCACCGAGGGCCACGGCGCGGGCGAGGAAGCGCTCTGGGACACGGTGAAGGGTGCCAACGAGGTGGGCGTGCGCTGGCTCACCGTCTACGCGTTCAGCACCGAGAACTGGAAACGTCCCGCCCCCGAGGTGCTCTACCTCATGAACTTCAACCGCGACCTGCTCCGCCGCCGCCGCGACGAGCTGAACGACATGAACGTGCGCATCCGCTGGACCGGCCGCCGCGACTGGCGGGTGCCCAGGTCGGTGCTGAAGGAGATGCGCATCTCCGAAGAGCTCACCCGTGACAACACCGGCATGACCTTGACGATCGCGTTCAACTACGGCGGGCGCGCCGAGATCGTCGACGCCGTGAAGGACCTGGCGCGCGACGTCCGCGAGGGCACGCTGAAGCCGGAGAAGGTCACCGAGCGCGAGATCGCTCAGCGCCTCTACCACCCCGACATGCCCGAACCCGACCTGCTGATCCGCACCAGCGGGGAAGAACGCGTCTCGAACTTCCTGTTGTGGGAGGTGGCCTACTCCGAGCTGTGGTTCACCCCGGTGTTCTGGCCCGACTTCACGCGCGAGACCCTGTTCGAAGCGATCCGCGACTTCCAGAAGCGAACACGCCGGTTCGGGGCGATCGCCGAGGACTAGGGCGTTCCGGCGCCGCAACCGCGATACCGCATCCGATAGATCGTCTCGAACCTTCGAAGGGTCGCCGCGCATACCGGATACGAGATCCTGAAGGACTCCACGACACCAGCGCCGCCCCCGATCCCAGATCCGGTATGTCCATCGCCCCCGCTCCCGCCGGGTCGTGACGCTTCGATGGCGACCGCACCCGCCGCGCATGCCCGCCGGTACGATGGGTCCACGCCAGCGGTCGCTGCCAGCGGCCGGGAGAGGAGTCCTCGCACATGACCGACCTCATGGAGGCCGTCACTTCCCTCGCCAAACGACGAGGGATCGCGTTCCAGTCCGCCGAGATCTACGGGGGCCTGCGTTCGTCCTGGGACTACGGCCCGCTCGGGGTCGAGCTCCGTCGGAACATCCGCAACGCGTGGTGGCGCCAGACGGTGCAGCTCCGTGACGACGTCGTCGGCGTCGAAGCCGCCATCATCACCTCGCCCAAGGTGTGGGAGGCGAGCGGCCATCTCGAGACGTTCCACGACCCGCTGATCGAATGCACGAACTGCCACCAGCGGTTCCGTGAGGACCACCTCGAGGCGAACGCCGACGGCGTGGTGGCCTGTCCGAACTGCGGCGGCGCCGAATTCACCGAGCCGAAGCAGTTCAACCTGATGCTCAAGACCTTCCTCGGCCCGATCGAGGACGACGACGCCGTCGCCTACCTCCGGCCCGAGACCGCTCAGGGCATGTTCGTGAACTTCGCGCTGATCCAGGCCACCGCACGCAAGAAGCTGCCGTTCGGGATCGCCCAGATCGGCAAGTCGTTCCGCAACGAGATCACGCCGGGCAACTTCATCTTCCGCACGCGCGAGTTCGAGCAGATGGAGATGGAGTTCTTCGTCGAGCCCGGCACGGACGACGAGTGGTTCGACACCTGGGTGCAGCAGCGGCTGCAGTGGTTCCTCGACCTCGGGGTCTCGAAGGAGAAGCTGCGCTTGCGCCCGCACGAGCCCGACGAGCTGGCGCACTACGCGAAGGCCGCCACCGACGTGGAGTACGAGTTCCCGTTCGGCTGGAGCGAGCTCGAAGGGATCGCGAACCGCGCCGACTACGACCTGCGTGCCCATCAGGAGGCGAGCGGCGAGGATCTCACCTTCTTCGACCAGGAGAAGGAGACGCGCTACCTGCCCTATGTGATCGAACCCGCGCTGGGCGTGGACCGCGCGATGCTGACGTTCCTGCTCGACGCCTACCGCGTGGAGGAGGTACCGACCGCCAAGGGCGACACCGACAAGCGCACCGTGCTGGGGCTGCACCGCGATCTCGCGCCCATCAAGGTCGCGGTGCTGCCGCTGTCGCGGAACGAGAAGCTCGTGCCCGAGGCGCGTCGCGTCTTCGATCTGGTCAAGCCGGAGTGGATGAGCCAGTACGACGACGCCGGCGCGATCGGTCGTCGCTACCGCCGCCAGGACGAGGTGGGAACGCCGTTCTGCGTCACCGTCGACTTCGATTCGCTGGACGACCGCCAGGTGACCGTTCGCGAGCGCGACACGATGCATCAGGATCGGATCCCGATCGTCAACCTGCTTGACTACCTGAAGGAACGCCTGTGAGCGACGCCCCGGCCAAGACCCCACGGGGCTGGACCACCCTGTACGCGGTGGCGTTCGTGGTGATGTTGGTCGCCGGCCTGCTCCTCGCGATCGCGGCCCGCGGGTTCCTCGACAACCTCACGCTCCTGTGGGTGTCGGCCGGACTCTCCCTGGGCGCGATCGTCCTCGCGGTGCTGGCGTTGGTGCTGCCGAGGCGGGGATGAGGCCACGCCGCCGCTCGGTGGCGGCGATCGCGGTGCTGGCGTTCGTCGCCGCGGCGTGCACCGGCGACGGCATCCGCCTCCAGATCGACACGGCCACCCCCACACCCTCCGCCCTTCCCGGCGACGACGGCACAGGGCTGCGGGTCGAGCCCGTGAAGACCGGCGAAGCCACCTCGAAGGGCGCGATGCGCGCCCTGTGCATCTCACCCACCCCGGTGTCGACCGGGGACGGTTCATCGCCGGGGCCCACGCCGCCGCAGATCTCCGAGGTCGAGGACCAGGTGGAAGCGGTGCGCGGACTCGACTACCTGGAGCCGGTGGCGGCCGACCCGGTGAGCCCCGACGAGATCGCCGATGACATGACATCCGCGTTCGACGACACGTATCCCAAGGCGTTCTACGACCGGCGGACGGTCGCGTGGCAGACCATCGGGGTGATCCCGGCCGATGTCACGATCCGCGACGCGATGCTGGCGTTCCAGACCGGCCAGGTGGTGGGGTTCTACAACCCCGTGGACGGTCAGCTCGTCTACGTGGGCGACGACGGCGATCTCGATCTCACCGAGCGGTACACCTTGGCGCACGAGCTGACGCACGCGATGGACGACCAGCATTTCGATCTGTCGCGGCTCGACGCGATCGCGGCGGCGTGCCGCGACGACGCCTTCCAGGGAGCTCTCGGCGCCGTGGAGGGAAGTGCGCAGTTCTTCGCCACGCAGGTGCTCACCCGGTTCCCCGACCCTGATGCCGGACTGGGGGATATCGGCGGATCGGGTCTTCCGGCCGGGGTGCCGCCGTTCATCACCGAGATCACCTTGTGGCCCTACTCGGCGGGCGAGGCGTTCATGAGCGCGTTGGATGCGCGAGGAGGACTCACCGACATCGACGGGGCCCTCACGGATCTGCCGCCCACCACCGAACAGGTGATGCATCCGGAGCTCTACCCGCAAGCGGCGCCGGAGGCGCCGAACGTCGCCGACCGTTCGGCGGCGCTGGGGCCGGGATGGGGAGACCTGGACGTGATGCAGGTGGGGGAGGAGTGGCTCCGCGCCATGCTCCGTCTCGCGCTGGATCCCGGCGATGCCGGCGACGCCGCCGCCGGTTGGAACGGCGGCACCTATCGGGCCTGGACCGACGGACGCGATACGGCGGTGCTGCTGAAGACCTCGTGGGACACGCCCGAGGATGCCGCCGTGTTCGCCGATGCGATGGACGCTTGGCTCGCCGCGACCGGCCGGACCGGTTCGGTCGATCCGGTGGACGGCGAGACGGTGACGGTCGGGTTCGCCACGACCGAGCAGTCGCTGACAGCCGTGATGGGCACGCCGAACCCCTAGCGACCGGGGAGGCCCTGGGGCAGGATGGGATCCGTGCTGCGGATGAAGCCTGTCGCCGCCCTGATCGCGATGACCCTGGTACTCGTGGGCTGCACCGACGCGGACCCCGATACCTCGGCGAGCCCTTCGCTGAGCACCGACGGTGCGGTCGCCGATACCGGGCTGGTCGACGTCGGTGGGTACGACCTCGCCTATCAGTGCGCCGGCGATCGAGACGATGGCCCCACGGTGGTCCTGGAGGCGGGCTACGACTCGGCCGGAACCTCGACGTGGTTCGACCTCCAGCCCGACGTGGCCGAGTTCGCCCGGGTATGCACCTACGACCGCGCCGGGGTCGGCACGAGCGATCCACGACCGCCCTCGATGGAGCCGGTGACCGGCGAGCAGATCGCGAGCGAGCTCCATGCGCTGCTGCAGGGCATCGACGAGGCCGGCCCGTTCGTGCTCGTGGGGCATTCCTTCGGGGGGCTGCTCGTGCGGACCTACGGGGCGAACCACCCCGACGAGGTGGCCGGGATGGTGCTGATCGATGCGTCGAGCGAACCCGAGATCCCGGTCTACCGGCGGCTGCATGCCGGCGCGTGGATCGACGGCGGCACCAAGGTGGACATCGACGAGGTCTCCGAGGAGGTGCGGCACGCTCGTTTGGGAGACGCCCCGCTCGTCGTCCTGACGGCCGAGGTGCTCGAGGACGAGTGGTTGAGCCAGGTGCCCGACCTCGCGGCGCGGGCGCAAGCGCGGCTCGCCACCCTGTCGACGAACGCGATCGAGGTGCTCGCTCCCGACACCGGCCATTTCATCCAGGACGAACAACCGTCCTTGGTGCTCGAGGCGATCCGGCAGGTCGAGGCCTCGGCTCGGACCCGCAAGGATCTGCCACCGTGTGGCGCCGCCTTCGAGGACGCCGGTGGCGAGTGCATCCCACCGGGCCAGATCCCCACGCTGGTGGTGACATGACGCAGCCCGCCCTTCCGACGATGGGTCCCGACCGCGCCGTAGACTGACGGCTCCGAACCGCTCGACCCTGCCGGAGGCATGCAGTGACCAAGTACGTCTACGACTTCTCTGAAGGCAACAAGGACATGAAGGACCTCCTGGGCGGCAAGGGGGCCAACCTCGCCGAGATGACGAACATGGGCCTGCCGGTGCCGCACGGGTTCACGATCAGCACCGAGGCCTGCCTTGCCTACCTCGACGCGAGTGGGTTCCCGGACGGCCTCGCCGACGAGGTCGAGACGCACGTGCAGACGCTCGAGTCCTCCATGGGCAAGCGGCTCGGCGATCCCAGCGACCCGTTGCTGGTGAGCGTCCGCTCCGGCGCGAAGTTCTCGATGCCCGGCATGATGGACACGGTCCTCAACCTGGGCCTCAACGAGGAGTCACTGAAGGGACTGGCCGAGCAGTCCGGCGGCGACATGCGGTTCGCTCGCGATGCCTATCGCCGGTTCATCCAGATGTTCGGCAAGATCGTGATGGACGTGCCGGCCGACGCCTTCGAAGAGGCACTCGACCGCGCGAAGGATGCCAAGGGCGAGGGGGCCTCCGACACCGACCTTGACGCCGACGACCTCGCGGCGCTGGCCACCGAGTTCCTGGGCATCTACCGGCAGCACACCGGCCAGGAGTTCCCGACCGACCCGCGCGAGCAGATGCGCCTGGCGATCGAAGCGGTCTTCAAGAGCTGGAACGGCCGGCGCGCGATCGACTACCGGCGCCAGAACAAGATCAGCGACTCGCTCGGCACCGCGGTGAACGTGCAGTCGATGGTGTTCGGCAACCGCGGCGACGACTCCGGTACTGGCGTGGCGTTCACGCGCGACCCCAGCACCGGCGAGAAGGTTCCGTACGGCGACTACCTGGGCAACGCCCAGGGCGAGGA
>JBKPMF010000280.1:0-3381 GCA_046732015.1 Actinomycetota bacterium | reverse complement strand
CCCCTCACCCGCTCCGAAGAGCCCCTCGAACGTCACCGGTATCGAGGCGCCGTCGGACAGAGATCATTCAGCGGGCACTGCCGGCACCGAGGCGTGGGCGCCTTGCAGATCTCCCGTCCCAGCCGGATGAACGCCACATGCAGCGGCGTGCGCATCCCGTCGGGCACGAGCTCGTGCAGGATGCGATCGGCGCGCTCCGCGGTGGTCTTCGGGGGGATCAGCCCCAGGCGCTTGGTGACACGATGCACGTGCGTGTCGACGGGCATCGCGTCGCGACCGAGCGCGAAGCTGAGCACCACCGCCGCGGTCTTCGGTCCGATGCCGGGCAAACCGATCAGGTAGTCGCGAGCGTCGTCGTCGCTTAGGAGGCGCAGGCTGGAAAGGTCGAACGAACCCTCACGATCGCGCACCTCTCGCAGGATCGCCTGGATCCGGGGAGCCTTGGAGTTGGCGAGGCCGCCGCTCCGGATCGAATCGGCCACGACGACGGTCGGCGCGTCTACGACCTGCTGCCACCCGCCGGGGAACGCGCGCTGCAGATCAGCGAAGGCCCGCTCGGCATTGAGGTCGCTCGTGTGCTGTGACAGCACGGTCAAGATCAGCTCGTCGAGCGGATCGGCGGCTCGTGGCGGTGCGAGTTCGCCGCCGAAAAAGGCGTCGAGGCGTCGGTAGATGGCTCGGATGCGTCGGCGGTCGGGAGGGGTCCAGTCGGCGGGTTCGGCGCGGGTCGGGCTCACGCGCCCATGTCGCGCGCGGCGTTGCGGAACTGGGTGAGCGACGGTTCGAAGCTGAGCCGGATCGTGTCGGTGGGCCCGTTGCGGTGCTTGGCGACGATGAGCTCGGCGTGCTTCTTCTTCTCCGGGTCGGCGTCGTCACGGTGGATGAACATGACGACGTCGCTGTCCTGTTCGATGGCGCCGGACTCGCGAAGGTCGGATAGCTGGGGTCGCTTGTCGGCCCGCGCCTCCGGATTGCGGTTGAGCTGAGAGAGCGCCACCACGGGCACGTGCAGTTCCTTGGCTAGGAGCTTGAGGTTCCGGCTGATCTCGGCGACCTCTTGCTGACGGCTGTCGGGTCTGCGGGCGTTGGGGCTGGTCATGAGCTGGAGGTAGTCGACGATGATGAGCGAGAGGCCCTGGTTGCCCGTGCGCATGCGCCGGGCCTTGGCGCGGATGTCGACGATGTTGACGTTGCCCGAGTCGACGATCGACAGCGGGGCATCGTGCAGGATCTCGGCGGCATGCACCACCCGTTGCCAGTCGTCGGGGCCGACGCGCTTGTTGCGGATCCGGTCCCACGGCACGCGGGCCTCGGCGCACAGCAATCGCATGCCAATCTCCATGCGCGACATCTCCAGAGAGAACATGGCGACGGGTGCACCTTCGACCGCGATGTTGCGCGCCATGTTCATGGCCAAGGAGCTCTTGCCGATGCCCGGCCGCGCGGCGATGACGATGAGGTTGCCCGGTTGCAGGCCCGACATCAGGTTGTCGAGGTCGACGAAGCCCGTTGGCAGACCCGTGAACGCCGAGTCGCGGTTCTGGATGGATTCGAGGTCGACCATGGCCTGGTTGACCAGCTCGCGCAGCACCGCGACGTCCTCGTGGTCTTCGCGGCGGGCGACGTCGTAGATCCGCTGCTCGGCGCTGTCGGCGACCACGTCGGCGTCCTCGGTACTGGCGTAGGCAAGATCCATGATGTCGGCCGCGGCCGAGATGAGCCGGCGACGAAGGGCGGAACGCGCCACGATCTGCGCGTAGTGGCCCGCCGATGCCGGGGTGGGGACCTGATCGACGAGGTCTCGGAGGTAGAGCTGCCCACCGACCTCGTCGAGCACGCCGTCGGCACGCAACGCCTCGATGCCGGTGATGATGTCGACGGGTTCGCCGCGCGCGTACAACCCGCGGAGCGTGGAGTAGATCTTGGCGTTGGCCGAGCGATAGAAGTCCTCGATGTCCAAGATCTCGACGACGTCGGCGATGGCCTCGGCCGAGAGCATCATGGATCCCAGCACCGATTCCTCGGCCTCGAGGTTCTGCGGCGGGACGCGGCGGTCGTCCAGGGATACGGTTCGGAGTTCGTCAGCCGTGCGAGCCATGGCCGTGCACCCCTCCCCCTGTCGACGCCGGACCCCTCAACCCCGGGACGCTACGACGCATGAGGTAGCTCCGACAGTTGATAACCCCTGTGGATTGCAGATCCGCAGGTCGCGAGCCGAGATTCCTTGTCACTCCGGCCCTGACCTGCGCTTTCCACATGTGGAAACCCATGTGGACAAGTGTGAATCACACCAGTGACATTCCGAGGAGGCCGCCAACCATATAACACTTGTTGTAGGGTGGTCCGATGCCCAAGGGAACGAGCCTTCACCGGTCCTCACGCCGTTCGGATCTGGCGGCGATGCGAGCACTGGCGCACCCGATCCGGGTTCGCATGGTGGTGCTGCTGCGGGGCGAGGCCCTGTCGGCCTCGGACCTGGCTCGGCGGCTCGACCTTCGCTTCGGCAGCGCTCGGTTCCATCTGCACAAGCTGATCGATGCGGACATCGCCATCCCTGCCGGTGAGCGGATCGACCGAGGCGGCACCGCCCTGCTCTTCCAAGTGCCCGAAGGGCTGTGGTTCGATCTCGACGCCGACGCGCCCCCCGAGTTGAACGTCGCGATCCGCCGGAGCCTCGTACGCGAACTCGAGCGCCGTCTCGACGCCGCGGCCCTCGATCAGCGCCCGGACGACACGGTCCACGACGTGCTGTCGCTTCGGGAGCTCGCGATCCGGGCGTCCGACCGCGCGGAGGCCGAAGCGATCGTCGAGGAAGCGCTGGCCCGCCTGATCCGGCTGCACGATCCTCAGGCCCCGGACGCTGAACCGCACACGATCGGCCTGTTCTCCTTTAGAACCCCGCGCCCGGAAACGGCCACACCATGACGGCGCCGCGAGCCAACGTCCTGCGCTCCAACGCCGTGTTCCGACGGATGTGGAGCGCACGCGCGATCTCCTTCATCGGCGACGGGATCGCCCTCACCGCCCTGGTCATCTACATCCAGGAGACACGCGGGACGGGAACCGCGGTGGCGGCGCTGCTGTTGGCCCAGGCACTGCCGCATCTGCTGGGACCGGTCGCCGGCACCGTCGCGGATCGTGTGGATCAGCGCACGCTGATGATCGGATGCGACCTGGGGCGGGCCTTGCTGTTCGGCGCCGCGGCCTGGTTCCTGCCCTCGATGGCCTGGCTCCTCGTGGTGATGGCGGCAGCTTCCACGCTCGACACGCTGTTCGCGCCAGCAGGCCGCAGCGCGGTGCCCGCCTTGGTCGAGGACGCCGATCTGGTCAACGCGAACGCCTGGCTCGGCACCGCGCTCAACCTCCAGGTAGCCCTCGGGC
>JBKPMF010000279.1:0-5008 GCA_046732015.1 Actinomycetota bacterium | reverse complement strand
GCATCACGAAGCCCATGAGTCCCACCCACGAGAAGGCGATCAGCCGTTTCAGGTCCTTCAGCGCCAAACAGGCGAGCGAGGCGTAGATGATGCCGATCGCGGCGAGCCCACCGATCCACGGCGCGTACTTCTGCGCCCCGTACGGCATGAACGGGATCGCGATCCGGATGAACCCGTACGTGCCCATCTTCAGCATGATCCCGGCCAGCAGCACCGACCCGATCGTGGGCGCCTCGGTGTGCGCGTCGGGCAGCCACGTGTGGAACGGCCACATCGGCACCTTCACCGCGAACCCGAGCGCCACCGCGCCGAACACGATCAGTTGGAACGTCTGGCTGAAGCCGCCGGCCACGCCGAAGTCACGCAGCGCGATCATGTCGAAGGTGTGCGGATCCGGCCCCTGGAAGTACATCGCCAGGAAGCCCAGCAGCATGAACACCGACCCGAACAACGTGTACAGGAAGAACTTGATCGCGGCGTACTCGCGATTCGTCGAGCCCCAGATCCCGATCAGGAAGTACATCGGGACCAGCACCATCTCCCAGAAGACGAAGAACAGGATCAGGTCGAACGCGATGAACGTGCCGGCCATGCCGGTCTCCAGCAGCAGCATCAGGGCCAGGAACGCCTTCGTTCGGCCGGGGTTCGGCACGTAGCGCCACGTGTAGATCGCGCACAGGAACGACAGCAGGAAGGTGAGCACGTAGAGCGGCAGCGAGATGCCGTCGATCCCGACGTGGTACCGGGCGCCGATGATCGGGATCCACTCGACATTGAGCTCGAACTGCAGCCCTTCGCGGTGGAGGTCGAAGCCGAGCGCGATCGCGACGGCCAGCACGAGCGCCACGCCGGTGATGAGGATCCCCAGGAGGCGGATCGTCCGGTCCTTCTCCTTCGGCATCACTGCGATCACCAATGCGCCCACGATGGGCAACAAGGTGGTGATCGTGATCGCCGAGTTCTCCCACGTCATCTGGCTGTCACGCTCCCTCTCACACGATCCTGATGAAGACGATGGTCAGGGCGAGCACGCCCACGAACAGTCCGACCGCGTACCACTGCACGTTGCCGGTCTGCAGGTACTTCAGTGCGTTGCCGGTCTTGCCCGCCGTGCGGCCGGAGCCGTTGACGATGCCGTCGATCACGTTCCGGTCGAACCACATCACGCCGGCGGCGAGGCCCTTGGCGAGGCCCGCCGCGCCGTTGACCACCGCATCGAGCACGTGCTGGTTGAACCAGTACACGCCGGCCGACCACGTGTCGCGCACCGGGTAGACGATCGCCCGCATGTAGAAGGCGTCGATGTAGTACCGGTTCTCCAGCGTGGTCCAGACCGGACCGAGCGGTCCCTTCAGGGGATCCTCGGCCTTGCGGTCCTTGTAGAGCGCGTACCCGGCGAGCAGTCCGAGGACCGCCCCCACGGTGGACAGCAGTGCGATCCACGGCACGAACACCGCTTCGTGGATCGCTTCGAAGAACACCCACTGGCCGAACACCGCGTTGAGCTGCGGAGCGCCGAGGAGTCCGGCGCCCGCCGTGCAGATCGCCAGGAAGATCAGCGGCCCGGTCATGGACGGCGGCGACTCGTGCGGATGCGCGTGGCCCTTGTACTCGCCGAAGAAGGTGAGCAGCACCATGCGCGCCGTGTAGAAGGCCGTGATGACGGCGGTGAGCAGGAACACCACGAACAACCAGGTGTGATGGGTCTCGTTGGCGACGACCAGCAATTCGTCCTTCGACCAGAAGCCAGCCAACGGGAAGATGCCGGCCAGCGCGAGCGAGCCGAAGAGCATCGTCCAGAACGTGATCGGCATCTTCTTCCGTAGTCCGCCCATGTCGCTCATGTTGTTGGAGTGGACGGCATGGATCAGCGAACCCGCTCCCAGGAACAGCAGCGCCTTGAAGAAGGCGTGCGTGAACAGATGGAAGAAGCCGGCCGTGACGCCTTCAGGCCCCATGGACAGCCCCGCGATCATGTACGCGAGCTGGGAGAGCGTGGAGTACGCCAGCACCCGTTTGATGTCGTTCTGCACCACCGCCAACAGCGCCGCCCCGAGCGCGGTGATGGCCGCGATGATGCTCACCGTCGTGAGCACCCAGGCCTCGGCGTGGACGAACACCTCGAACATGCGCCCGATCAGGTAGACGCCGGCCGCCACCATGGTGGCGGCGTGGATCAGGGCTGAGACCGGTGTGGGGCCGGCCATCGCGTCGGGCAGCCACACGTGCAACGGGAACTGCGCCGACTTCCCGACGGTGCCACCGAACAGCAGGATCGCGGCCATCGACACGAAGAGCGGCGAGACCACGCCGAGGCCGATGATCTCGCCGATCTCGCGGATGTTCGTCGTGGTGAAGCCCGTGACCGCGATCAACGCGATGATGCCGAACATGAACGGCACGTCGCCGATCCTGGTGGTGATGAAGGCCTTGATCGCGGCGTTCGAGTTCTCCTTCTCCTCCCACCAGTGGCCGATCAGCAGGTAGGAGCAGACACCCATGATCTCCCAGCCCACGAGCAGCTGGATCAGGTTGTTGGAGATGATCACGGTGAGCATCGCTGCGGTGAACAGCGACAGCACGACGTAGAACCAGGTGAACCGGCTGTCGCCGTCCATATAGCCGAGGGAGTACACGTGGACGCAGAGCGACACCGACGTGACGACCACCAGCATGATCGCGGTGAGGCCGTCAACGAGCATGCCGATCTCGAGCTTCAGCGTGCCGATCGTGAACCATTCGATGCCCTCGGGCGCGTACAGCGCCCCGCCCTTGACGAAGTGCCACAGGATCGCGAGGGAGAACAGGAACGCAGCCCCCACCATGACGATGCCGTAGACGGCGCCGCGCCCCGGGGTGCGCTTGCCGAAGAAGAAGGTCAGCACCGCGGAGATCACCGGCAGGAGCACCACGATCCAGGCGTGCGTCACGAACCAGTTGGGGGCGATCTGCACGGCCTCGCTGACGGGCCCCTCGGAGAACAGCGCGGCTACCACTTGAGGAGGTTCACCTCGTCCACGTTGATCGACTCGCGGGTACGGAACAGCAAGATCACGATCGCCAGGCCGATGCCCACCTCAGCGGCCGCGACGGCGATCACGAAGAGGGCGAACACCTGACCGTCCAGATCCCCGAGCCAGGCCGAGAACGCGACCAGGTTCACGTTGACGGCGTTGAGCATGAGCTCGATCGCCATGAGGACCATGATCGCGTTCTTCCGCGCCAGCACGCCGTACACGCCCGCGGAGAACAGGAACGCCGAGAACAGCAGCACCAGCGGCAGGCGGATCATGCGTCGTCCTTGCGGGCCAGCACGATGGCACCGATCAACGCCGCCAGCAGCAGGAACGAGACCGCTTCGAACGGCAGTACGAAATCGGAGAAGATCGCGCCACCGATCGCCCCCGTGTCACCGGAGAACGTTCGGAAGGCCTCGGCGTCCTGCACCGGGAACGCGTCCTGGATCAGGAATGCGAGGCCCGCGAACACACCCACGCCCACCACCACGCCGAGCCACCGCTGCTGGTTGTCCAGCGTGTCACGGCCGATCGGCGCCTTGGTGAGCATCAGGCCGAACAGGAACAGGATCACGATGGCGCCGACGTAGATCAACACCTGGACCCAGGCCACGAACTCGGCGCCCAGCAGCAGGTACACCCCGGCCACCGACAGCAGCGTGACCACCAGGTACAGGGCGGCGTGCACCACGTTGCGGGCCGACACGACGGCCACCGCCGACAGGCTCCCGACCACGGCCAGGACGCAGAAGGCGTATTCCTGCGCGCTCACGTCAGGAAGCCTCCTGCACGGGGTCTTCGGCCATGGGCACGGCGCCCTCCTCGAGCGGAGGCGGGGGCAGCACGGTGTAGGTCCACTCCTCGAGACGTTCCTTCTCGTGGATGAGTTCGTCGAGTTCGTAGGTGGCGTACTCGAACTCAGGGCTCCAGAACAGCGCGTCGAACGGGCACACCTCGACGCAGATGCCGCAGTACATGCAGAGCGCGTAGTCGATGGCGAACCGGTCCAGGATCTTGGCCGAACGTGCACGTCCACCACCTGCGGGGTCGTGCGATTCCTTGTGGGCGTCGATGTAGATGCACCAGTCCGGACATTCGCGCGAGCACTTGTAGCAGACCGTGCAGTTCTCCTGTTTCAGCGCGATGACGCCCCGGGTGCGGGGCGGCAGGTCGGGCTTCTCGTGCGGGTACTGCTGGGTCACCGCCGGCTTCAGCATGGTCTTGAGGGTGACGCCGAGGCCCTTGAGCAGGCCCTGGCCCACGCCGGATTCCGGCTGCGGCTCCTGCATGTCGGCTCCGTCGGTTCCCACGGTCCCTCTCCCTGCCCGGCCTACTTGACCGCGACCTTGACGACGGCCACACCCAGGATCCACACCAACGACAGCGGGATCAAGGTGAGCCAGGCGAACCGTTGCAGCTGATCTTCGCGGAGCCGAGGGTACGTGGCTCGCAGCCAGATGACGAAGAACGACAGCGCGCCGATCTTGGCGAACATCCAGATGGGTCCCGGCAACGGGATGGCAGGCAACCCCTGATAGCCGCCGAGGAAGAGCACGGCCGCGACCCCGGAGAGGGCCACGATGCCGCCGTACTCGGCCAGCAGGAAGAACGCGAACTTCAGCCCGGTGTACTCGGTGTAGGCGCCGAAGATGATCTCGGAGTCCGCGATCGGCATGTCGAACGGCGGCCGGGTCAGCTCGGCCAGGGAGGCCATCATGAAGATGCCGAACCCGACGATCTGCGGGAACACGAACCACAGGTTCTGCTGGGCCTCCGTGATGTACAGGAGCGACAGGCTGCTGTGCTCCTCGGCACCGGGACCCAGGCCGCTCGCCTGCAGGACGACCGCGGAGGCGGCGAGGATCAGCGGCAGCTCGTACGCGATCAGCTGGGCGGCCGCGCGCAGGGCGCCGATCAGCGAGAACTTGTTCGCGCTGGACCAGCCCGCCATCAGCACACCGATCACGGATACGCTCGACATGGCCATCACG
>JBKPMF010000278.1:0-5134 GCA_046732015.1 Actinomycetota bacterium | reverse complement strand
GGGTCGCGCTCGACACCGGCGAGGAACTCCGCGCGCCGGTCGTGGTGAGCTGCGTGCACCCCAAGGTGGCGTTCCTCGAGCTGGTGGACCGCGCCGACCTGCCGGAGGACTTCGTGTTCGACATCGAACATTGGAAGACCCGCTCGGGCGTGGTGAAGATCAACGTGGCGATGAGCGAGCTGCCGAACTTCACCGCGAACCCCGGCACGGACCTGCAGGACCACCACACCGGCTCGGTCGAGCTGTGTCTGTCACCGGAGTACGCCGAGCGCGCCTTCCAGGATGCCCACCTCGAGCATCGCGCCGCGATCGGGCCGTTCGTCGACGGCGCGATCCCCACGACGATCGACGAAGGGCTGGCGCCCGAGGGCGTGCACGTCTTCTCGATGTTCAGCCAGTGGGTGCCGCACGAGTGGAACGAGGAGCCGCACCGCGAGGAGCTGGAGGCCTACGCTGACCGCGCGATCGACGGCTACACGGCGCTCGCGCCGAACTTCCGCGATGCGGTGATCGATCGCCAGGTGATCGGGCCCTACGACATGGAGCAGGAGCTCGGCCTGATCGGCGGCAACATCTTCCACGGCGAGCTCACGGTGGATCAGCTGTTCCACATGCGGCCATCGCCCGGGTTCTCCGACTACCGCACGCCGATCCCCGGTCTGTACCACGGGTCGTCGGCCACGCACGCCGGCGGCGGGGTGAACGGGATCCCCGGCTGGCAGGCGTTCCGAGCCGCGCGCGACGACCAGCGCGCGCGCCGCCGCGGCCGTCGGTGACCGGTCAGCGTTCGGAGCCGGCCAACAATCCCTGCACGAAGTAGCGCTGGAACGCGAAGAACACCGCGAGCGGCACCAGCATCTGCAGGAACGCCGCCGGCGCGATCACGTCGATGTTCGAGCTGAACGACCGCAGTTGCTCACGGATCGCCACCGTCAGCGGCTGGTTGTCGCCGCCCGCGAACACCAGGGCCACCAGCAGGTCGTTCCACACCCACAGGAACTGGAAGATCAGCAACGACGCGATCGCGGGCAGCCCGAGCGGCATAACGACCCGGCGGAACACGGTCCATTCGCTCGCGCCGTCCATGCGCGCCGCTTCCAACAGTTCGTGGGGCAGACCCACGAAGAAGTTCCGCAGCAGGAAGATCGCGAAGGGCAGGCCGAACGCCACGTGGAACAGCACCACCCCCGGGATCGTGCCGAACAATCCCAACCGGTCGTACAGGCGCGCCACCGGGATCAGCGCCACCTGCAGCGGCACGACGAGCAGCCCCACGACGATCAGGAACAGCACGTCCCGGCCCCGGAACTTGATCCACGCGAAGGCGTACGCCGCGAGCGAGGCCACGATCACCACGAGCAGCGCCGACGGCACGGTGATCAAGATCGTGTTGACGAACGCGCTCACCATGGAAGGGTCGTCCAGCAGGTTTCGGTACGGCTCGAGCGTCAGCTGGCTCGGCATCGTCAGGGCGGTCCACCAGCCGCTCTCGGCGTTCGCGGCCGCCGTCCGGAACGAGGAGATGAACAGCCCGATCGTGGGCACGAGCCACAGCAGGGCGATCAGGGCGAGCAGGATCGTCGCCGGTGCGCGGGTGAGCACTCGGACGATCCGGGACGACCGCGGGAGGGTCGCAGGCTTCGTGCGCGGCTGTTCGGCCGTCGTCGTCGCCATCAGTCCTGCTCCCTGCGGAACCGTCGGAGGTTGAACGCCATCGCGGGGAGCACGAGTATCAGCAGGAACACGGCCAGGGCGCTCCCCAGACCGAAGTCACGGATCCCGAACGCGGTCTTCCACAGCTGCAGCGCGATCACGTTCGCGTCTCGCTGCGAGGACCCCGGAGCGATCACCAGGACGAGGTCGAAGATCTTCAACACGTTGATGATCATCGTGACCAGCACCACGGCGAGCACGGGGGCCAGTAACGGGGCGGTGACCCGCCGGAAGACCTGCCATTCGCTGGCGCCGTCGACCCTGGAGGCCTCCATCGTCTCGCGTGGGATCGCTGCGAGCCCCGCCGCGATCACCACCATGGCGAACCCGGCCCAGATCCAGATGTAGGACGCGATGATCGCCGGGGTCACCAGGGCCGGTCCCAGCCAGTTGATCCCGGCGAAGGGTTCACGGAAGTTCTGCGCCGGTAGCCGGAGCTGGATGTCGCCGTCGATACCTTCCAACGCGAAGGTCCCATCGGTGGCGGTGGTGGTCGAAGCGACCACCTCGCCGTCCGAGACCGCCTCCACGTCCACCCCTGGGAGCCCCTTCTCGTTGGGTTCGATCACCCCTGCCTCGCCACCCCCGCCGGGCGCGAAGTCCAGCCAGACGGTGCCGGTGACCGCCCCGTCGGTGCTCTGGGCCTCGACGGCCTGCACCGCGTCGGGGGGCACCGCATCAGGGGGGATCGCCACCAGGCCCAGCAGCGCGGTGTCCCCAGGCGCCACCGAGCCGGCCAGCTGCACCGCGCCGTCCGCCGTCGGTTCGAGGTCCTGCTCGTCCTGGGAGGGTCTCGCTCCGGGCAGCACGCCCGGTGGCCGTACCACGTCGACGACGGCGCCCACCGTGGCGTTCGCCAGGCCGATCTGCGGGTCCTGCTCGTAGATCAGGCGCCAGGTCACGCCGGCCGACAGGAACGAGATCGCCATGGGCATGAAGATCGCGACCTTGAACGCCGTGCTCCAGGCGACCCGTTCGGTGAGGACCGCGAAGATCAGCCCCAGCGCGGTGACGATGCTCGGCGCGAACACCACCCAGATCAGGTTGTTCTTGATCGCGGTGCGGGTGGCGTCGGAGGTGAACATCTCCTGATAGTTGTCGAAGCCGACGAAGTGACTGCCGTTGGCATCGAAGAAGCTCCGGCCGATCGAGAAGAAGATCGGATAGACGACGATGGCCCCAAGCAGCACGAGCGCGGGCCCGAGGAACAGCAACAGCGCTCCTCGTGACCCGCGCTTCGGTGCCGTGGCGGCCTGTGTCGCCATGACCCGCCCGTCAGTTCCCGTAGGCCTTCGACGCCGCGCTCTCCAGCGCCTGGGCGGTGCCGTCGACGTCGTCGGGGTTCTGGAGGAAGTCGATCAGGATCCCCCAGATGCCCTGGCCGGTCGTGGCGCCGAACTCGGTGGGCTGCAGGTCGGACATGTCGTAGCGCACGCTGTCGCCGGCGTCGATCAACGCCTGCGCGGCGCGACGGGTCACATCGTCGGGATACACCGACACGTCGACCTTGTTGTTCGGTGAGATGAAACCGCCCTCGGCCATCCAGATCTCGGCCGCCTCCGGCGTCGCCAGGTATTCGATCAGCGCCTTGCCGCCGGGCGTGTCGTCCAGCAGGACGGCGATGTCGCCGCCGCCCAGCACCGCGGGTGCCGAACCATCGATCGACGGGAAGTCGAAGAAGTCGGCGTCGGTCCCGATCTTGGCGTTGGTCTCACCCGTGATGACGCCGCCGACGAAGTCGCCCTCGAAGATCATCGCGCCCTCGGGCGGATCGGTGAACGCCTGGGTGACGGAGCCGTTGAAGTCGGTCTGCTCGGCTCCTGTGGTGCCACCGGCGAGCAGGTCGCTCTGCTTCAGCATGTCGCCCATCACGGTGAGGGCGTCCTTCACGGATTGGTCGGTCCACGGGATCTCGTGCTTCGCGAGCTGGTCGTACTTGTCCGGGCCGGCGGTCCGCAGGTAGATGTTCTCGAACAGGTCGGACAGGGGCCAGCCGACGTCGGCGCCGATCGAGTACGGAGCGACCCCGTAGTCGGAGATCGTCCCCGCGGTGGTCTGCAGCTCCTCCCAGGTGGCGGGCGGTTCCACACCGGCACCCTCGAAGACGTTCTTGTTGTACCAGACCGTCGACTTCTGGGCGGTCTTGAACCAGACGCCGTACAAGGTGCCGTCGGCCGAGCCGACCTCGCGCGCGGTCTCGCCGAAGTTGGCGTCGACCTCGTCACCGGCCACGTCCTCGATGTCCACCAGGTCGCCCTGCTTCGCGAACGTCTGCAGCACGCCGGGCTGCGGCAGGATCGCCACGTCCGGCGGGTCGCCACCTTCGATCCTGGGTCCCACGTAGGCCGCGACGTCGTCGCCCGCCGAGCGGAACCGCACGGTGGCGCCCGTCTGCTCGGCGAAAGCGTCCAGCACCATCTGGAACCGGTCCTGTTCCGCGCCGGTCCAGGTCGCGGCGACCTCGACGGTCTCCCCGCTCAGATCGGCGGCGCTCGAGGACGTCGAGCCGGAGTCGTCCTGTTGGTCGAGGTCCTCGCCGCCGCTGCACGCCGACGCCAACAGCATCAGCGCCGTGAGCGGGATCAACCCCTTCATCACGTGTCTGCGGATCTGCATGTCGTGCCTCCTTCTAGGCGCTGGTTCACCCGGTCTCGTCGTAGATGCCGGCCCCGGTCTCGGGGTCGAAGAAGTGCATCCGGCTGGTGTCCACCACCAGTTGGATGTCCTGGCGCTCCTGCGCCTCGGTCCGCGGGCTGAGGCGCGCGACGAACGGCGACCGTCCCTCGTGGCGCTCGGCCTCGAGTTCCCCCACCCCCGCGTCGCGTGCGAGCTCGCGCGTGTCCTCGGTCAGGACCGGCGGCGCGTCCACCGTGAAATGGACCAACACTTCCGATCCAAGGGCTTCCCGCAGGTCGACCCTCGCGCTGAGCACGCGGTCGGGCGTCGCGTCGTCGTGGATCGCAGCGTCCTCCATGTCCTCGGGACGGATGCCGGCGATGACCTGCCGTCCTTCGAACCGAGCGAGTGTGGCCCGATGCGAGATGGTCTCGTCGTCCAATCCCAGCCGGATGCCCGCGAACGAGACGCCCCACCCGGAGTCGTCGCGGTCCAGGGTGGCCTCGATCATGTTCATCGCCGGTGAACCGATGAACCCGGCGACGAACAGGTTGACCGGTTCGTCGTACAGGACCTGGGGGATGTCGACCTGTTGCAGCCGCCCCTGCTTGATCACGGCGACACGATCGCCCATCGTCATGGCCTCGGTCTGGTCGTGCGTGACGTAGATCGTCGTGACGCCCAGGTCGTCCTGGAGCCGCGCGATCTCGGCGCGCATCTGCACGCGCAGCTTCGCGTCGAGGTTCGAGAGCGGTTCGTCCATCAAGAACGCGCGGGGCTCGCGGACGATCGCGCGTCCCATGGC
>JBKPMF010000277.1:0-5249 GCA_046732015.1 Actinomycetota bacterium | reverse complement strand
CGTCCGGGTCGCGCCCTCACCGGCGGGCGGCGGGGCCGTGAGGTCGATGCCCTCCAGGCGCTCGTAGAACAGGAACTCGTCGCAGGCGGGCGGCAGCAGCGCGGAGGTTGACTCCTTGATGCCGACGCCGATCACCCGCTTGTTGAGCTCCCGCAGCTTGTGCACGAGCGGCGTGAGGTCGCTGTCGCCGGTGCAGATCACGAACGTAGTGATGTACTCGCGTTCGAAGGCCATCTCCAACGCGTCGACGGCGAGCTTGATGTCGGCGGCGTTCTTGCGTGAGGTTCGCATCCGCTGCGGGATCTCGATCAGCTCGACATGGTGACGGGTCAACGCACGCCGGTCCTCGTCGAAGTAGGACCAGTCCGCGTACGCCTTGCGGGCGATCACGCGGCCGCGCTCGGCGAGGGCATCCAGCACCGGTCGGAGATCGAACTGCATGCCCCCCAGGTTGTCGCGAGCGCCGATAGCGAGGTTCTCGTAGTCCAGGAACAGGGCGATCCGTTCTTCGAAGGTATCCACGAGCCTCAGCCTAGTCGGCAGCCGCCGCCGCCACACCGGATGCGACCGATGGTCATATCTCGTGTCCGGATGACTCGCTGTGGAATCGACCTCTTGCCCTCAACCGCATACCGTCTTGCGCAGACCTGGCCGGGCTCGTCAGCGGGGAATCGCCCGGTCAACGAGAAAGGGGTGGGGCCCATGCTCGGGAGCGGTCGGATCTCGGCGAAGGACCCGGGGGGGCTCTGGCTCGGCCGGTGTCGTTCGCGGATCGAAGTGTGAACGACCGGCTGCGCCGGGCCCGCCTCGGCGCGCAACTGCTGCATCGGCCTCGGCGGCGCCCAGCGGCAGAGGTGGTCCGCCACCTGACCGGCGTGCAGGCGCAGATGCTCTCGGCGGCCGAACTCGGTCTGCATGTGCGTTCGGACGGACTCACACGCGCCCGCATCGACCGTGCGCGCCTGCACGACCGATCGATCGTGCGGACGTGGGCGATGCGCGGCACGCTCCACCTGATCGCCGCCGACGATCACGACTGGCTCGCGCCGCTGGTGGCCGAACCCCGGATCGCGAACGCTCGCCGTCGGCTGGCCCAGGAAGGCGTCAGCCCGTCGCAGGTCGACCGCGCCATCTCGCTGATCGGACGGATGCTGGGTGACCACGGCCCCATGACTAGGCGCGAGATCGCCGACCGACTTGCCCGCGGAAAGATCCCAGTGGAGGGGCAGGCGATCGCCCACCTGGTCTGGATGGCGGCGGCGACCGGTGTGGTCGTCTACGGCCCGGATCGCGACGGTGACGCCTGCTTCGTGAGCACACGGGACTGGCTCGGCAGCCCTCCACCTCCGCGCGAGCGCGACGAAGCGTTGCGGGAACTCGCGATCCGCTACGTGCGGGCGCACACCCCGGCGACGCCGCAGGACCTGGCCGCCTGGTCGGGCCTCAGGGCGAAAGACGCGAAGCGTGCGTGGTCAGCGATCGCCGACCGACTAGTCCCGTTCCCCGATGCGCCCGATCCGGCGTGGACGCTCCGGGGCGCTCCCATCGCCGAACCCGACAAGGTCGTGCGGCTCCTGCCGGCGTTCGACGAGTACCTGCTGGGCTGGCGCGACCGCTCGTTCGCCCTCGCGCCGGAACGGGCAAGATCCGTCAACCGTGGTGGCGGCATCATCCGCCCCACGCTCGTGGTGGACGGCACGATCGAGGGAACGTGGAGGTTCGACGACGGCCGCCTTCGGCTGGAGCCCTTCGCGCCGCTCTCGCGGTCGGTCCGACGAAGGACCCTGGCCGAGGCGGCCGAGGTCGAGCGTTTCCGATCCGATCGTGCCTAGGAGTAAACGAACAGTCCTCGGCTGCGCCAGTTCCGCCCGTCGATGCCGGGACCGCTCACCGTGGTGCGGCTGCCCCCCACCGGCAGGCGGTTGGAGAACCCGATCCGGTCGAGGTTGCCGTTGGCGCGGCCCACGTAGTTTTTGCCGTCGACCATCGTCATGCCGGCCACCGAGCCCCAGTCGAACTCGGGCGAGCCGTTGACCGTGAACGTCTGCGCTCCGGTCATGTCCCATGACGGCGAGAAGTACCGGTAGAACAGGTTCGAGTTCCCGGCCACCGTGTAGTAGAGACGTCCCTGGTCCAGGAACATCCCCGTCACGTTGGCCAGCGGGAAGTGCGTGTTGGTCAGCCCGTGCAGGTCGATCGTCGACTCCGAACCCAGCGTCGATCCGTTGAAGGAACGCACGCGGAACGTGCCGTCGCTGCGCCCGTAGTACAGGCGGCCGTTCGTGACGAACGCCCCACGGGTCAGGCTCCAGTCGATCCCGGCGGTGTTCAACGAGGTCGTGGATCCGAACGTCGACCCGCTGTAGGAACGGTGGTCGAGCGCGGTCACCGAACCGGTGCTGTACGCCGAGTTCCACAGTTCGCTCGGCAGGTGGAACACCGTCGGCGGGGGCACCACGGTGCCACCGGCGACCGGCAGCAGCGCGAGGCGCTCGTGACGCTCGCCGGCGATGCAACAGCTGTCGCTGCCCCACCACACGCCGTCGGCCGTGGAGTACAGCTTGAAGACGCCCTCACGTCGCGGCTCGCGTGTCGCGGTCCAGTTGAGCGGCAGGCCGTTCAGCGGGTCGAGGGCGGCAGCTCCCACGCGGGGCACTGAGCCCGGACCGGCCTGGTCACCCGCGAAGGGGTTGTTCAGCCAGCGCATGTGACCACCGATGTAGATCGCGTGTCCGGTCGACAGGACGGACCACGTGGTGTCGCCGCCGGTGTAGTCCACCCAGTTGGGCTGGAGCGCGTTCCCGGTGGCGTTCATCTCCCAGCGCATGATCGTGTCGCACGAGACGCCGGAGGTCGCGCCGCCGAAGAACGCCCCGGTGGTGCCGACCACGAAGTAGGTTCCGCTGGGATCGATGTCCACGTCCCGCATATATGAGTCGAACGTCGAGGAGCAGGTGCTCTTGTAGCGATCGGTTTCCCAGTTCGAGACGGTTGCGGGGTTGGACCCGACGTTCAGCATCACGATCTGGTGACGGTCGAGGCCGTTGACGGTGGCGAAGTTCCCGATCGCCACGATCGTGTCGCCGTCGGGCGAGATATCCATCCGCTGGATGCGGCGTTGGGTCCCGCTGTGGGTGCCGGCGAAGGTGTAGTTCACCGAAGGGTCGAGCGCACCGCTCGAGGTGTCGAGCGCGGCCAGGTTCGTGCGGGTCTGGCCGTTGACCTTCGTGAACTGCCCGCCGATGAATAGCCGATTCCCGTCGATCGACATATCCATCACGCGCGAACCGGTGTTCACGGTGGCGTTCCAGCCCGTGACGAGTTGGCCGTTCGAGGTGCTGATCTTCGCGATCCGCTTGGCCGACTGTCCGTTGACCGTCGTGAAGTAGCCACCGACGAAGACCGACAAGCCGTCGGGCGCCGGCTGGATCGACTCCACCTTCCCGTCCAGCTGCGGCACGAAGCTGTTGCTGATCGCTCCACTGGCGACGTCGAACGCGAAGATGTGGTTCCGCGTGATCGTGGGCCCGTCGGACTCGCTCACCTGCGTGAAGCTGCCGCCGACGTACATCGTGCCGCCGATCTGGGCGAAGGCCTTCACGCCGTCCTGGCGTCCACCGTCCAGGATGCGAGGCGTCCCGTTGACCGGGTTGGACACGAGCAGCCGATCATGGAACACCGATGGATCGGCCGAGGCCGATTGCACGAAGGTCATCACCATGACCGCGGACACGACGGATACAGCGAAGGAACGGGGGCGACGCTTCATCAAGACACTCCTCTTCCGTACAACGGCGACAGGACACTGTACCCCGGATGGCCTAGGTTGGTTGTCCCACGGCCGGACCGGCATCGGCACCTCCAGCGTGTACCCGTTCGGGAGCCACTGGAACCATGATCTTGACGATCCCTCCGGGTCCGGCGGCGTCGATCGACCATGCCCCCGTGACCCCGAGACTCCACGCTGAAGGCGGCGCCGTCGTCCCCCACCTCGGTGTCAATCACGACACCGCCGCCCGTGTGGTACAGGGCTGCCGTGGTCGCCCTGCTCCAGGTCGGTCCCGCGGAGGGGATGGCCATCGCCTCATGCCGCCGCGGCGAGGCCGGCTCCCTCGGCCACCATGCCGATGGCGAGGGCGCCACCGACGATTCGCTTGCGCTGCTTATGCATGCGGACCTCCTTCCCCAGCGGGGTTCGGTCCGCACGGTAGACGCGGCGAGATGAAGGAACGGTGAGAGGGGAAACGAGTTTCGAGCTGTGGCACTTAGCTCGTGGCGGCAGCCCCGAGACCGGGTTGATGATCCGGGATCCGGCCGGTGAAGAAGAGCGAGAGCAGCGCCACCAGAAGGATCACGAACAAGGCGGAGCGAAGCGCCTGGATCCGCGCGGTCGCGTTCTCATCGGCGATGGCCTCGGCCTCGGTCGCCGGGACCCCGGCATCCTCGAGCGCGACGGTCAGCTGCGCGTCCGAGACGAACGGGGCCCCGGCCGCGAGCTCGGTCGTGGCCTGGCCGGTCACTTCCTGGGAGACCTGGGGGTTCTCCGAGAGCCCTGCGAGCAAGGTCGCGGTCAGGCTCGCGATCAACACCGAACCGGCCAGTGCGGTGCCCAACGAGGCGCCCAGGTTCGTCATCGTGTTCTGGAGCCCGCCCACCTCGCCGCTCTGCTCGTCGGGCACCGCGGCCACCGTGACCGCGCCCAACTGCGAAGCCAGTGCACCGATCCCGATCCCGATCAAGAGCATAGGCACCGTGGTGATCTCGGCTCCCGCTCCCAGCTCCAGCCCGCCGAGGAACGACAGCACACCCATCGCCAACAGGACCACCCCGAACCGCACCACGCGACGCGGCGAGATCGCCGGGAAGAACTTCGGCACCCCCAGCGCCGTCACCAGCAAGGTCACTGAGAGCGGCAACAACCGCACGCCGGTGTCTAACGCCGAAAGCCCCAACACCACGGACAGGAACAACGGCACCACGAAGAACACGCCCATCTGCACGAAGAACTGGAAGAAGAACATCGTGAGCCCACCGCGGAGCAGCCGGTTCTGCAGCATCGTGGGACTGATCAAGGGCTCGCGACCGTTCGACTCAAGGTGCGTCTCCCACAGGAGCAGCAACCACAGCACGACGACGCCCGTCACGATCAACCACACGGTCATCGAGACACCGAACAGGTCGGGCGCGTCGGGCTTGGGTTGAACCCACCCCCACGTCCCCGACTTCAGTACGCCGTACACCGCGAGACC
>JBKPMF010000276.1:0-14990 GCA_046732015.1 Actinomycetota bacterium | reverse complement strand
GGTGAACATCCCGCACCCGAAGGATCGGGCGGACCAGTATCCCCACGAGTTCTCCGGCGGGATGCGGCAGCGGGCCATGATCGCGATGGCGCTGGCGCTGAACCCAGACCTGCTCATCGCGGACGAACCCACCACCGCGCTCGACGTGACGGTGCAGGCGCAGATCCTCGACCTGATCGACCGGCTGAAGGACGAGTTCAACGCCGCGGTCATCATCATCACCCACGACCACGGGGTCGTCGCCGAGCACTGCGACAACATCCAGGTGATGTACGCCGGCAAGGCGGTCGAGTTCGGCAACACCGACGACATCTATTACAACCCGCACCACCCCTATACCTGGGGTCTGCTGAGCTCCATCCCGCGGCTCGATGACGAGCTCGATCGCTTGGTGCCGATCCAGGGGTTGCCGCCCTCGTTGATCAACGTGCCACCGGGGTGCGCGTTCCACCCCCGATGCCCGTACCGGTTCGAACCCTGCGATAAGGAGGTTCCGGCGCTGATCCCGTCCGACGGGCACCACGCGGCGGCCTGTCACCTGTCGCTGGCGGACAAGGAACGGATCGTGCGCGAGGAGGTGCTCGTCCACCGATGAGCGTCGAGGTCACCGAGGCACCGCGCCCGGCGCGTCCGGACGGCCAGGTCCCACTGATCAAGGTCACGGGCCTCAAGAAGTACTTCCCGATCACCCAGGGCATCCTGTTCCAACGCCACGTCGGTGACGTCCACGCGGTCGACGGCGTCGACCTCGAGGTCTATCCCGGCGAGACGTTCGGACTGGTGGGGGAGACCGGGTGCGGGAAATCCACGCTGGCCCGCGTCGTGATGCGTCTGTTCGAAGCCACCGAGGGCACGATCGAGTTCGAAGGCCGCGACATCACGAAGCTGCAGGGCGGGGACCTCCGCGACCTCCGGCGCGACATGCAGATGATCTTCCAGGACCCCTACGCGTCGCTGAACCCGCGCAAGACGGTCGGCACGATCATCGGCGCGCCCTACCGCCTGCACAAGACGGTGCCCGGAGACAAGGTCAAGAGCGAGGTCCAGCAGCTCATGGAGCTCGTGGGGCTGAACCCCGAGCACTACAACCGCTACCCGCACGAGTTCTCCGGCGGGCAGCGCCAACGGATCGGGGTGGCACGCGCGCTGGCGCTGAGGCCGAAACTGATCGTCTGCGACGAACCCGTCTCTGCCCTGGACGTCTCGATCCAGGCCCAGATCCTCAACCTGCTCGACGACCTCCAGACCGAGTTCAACCTGACGTACCTGTTCATCGCGCACGACCTGTCGGTGGTCAAGCACGTGTCGGACCGCGTGGCCGTGATGTACCTGGGCAGGATCGTGGAGGTCGCCGAAGGCGACGCCTTGTACAGGACGCCGAAGCATCCCTACACGGGAGCCCTGCTCTCGGCGGTGCCGGTGGCCGACCCTCGGCAGGCGAAGGCCAAGCAGCGGATCATCCTGGAAGGCGACGTGCCATCACCGATCGACCCTCCGTCGGGATGCCGGTTCCATCCGAGGTGCCCGAAGGCGCAGTTCCCGAAGTGCAAGGAAGATGACCCCGTGCTGGAGCGGCAGAACACCGGCCAGCTGGCGGCGTGTCATTTCCCGCTCGAGGACCCTATCATCGTCGCACCCGGCGAATAGATCCCACGGAGTCCAGGCATGCTCAACACGGTCATCATCGTCATCGACGTCATCGCGGCGTTGTTCCTGATCCTCACGATCCTGTTGCACTCAGGACGGGGGAGCGGTCTGTCCGACATGTTCGGCGGCACCTCGTCGCTGTCCGGCGGAACGGCCTTGGAGCGGACGCTGGACAAGCTGACCGTCGTCTCCGGCGTGATCTTCGGCCTCTGCACCTTCTGGCTGTCCTGGAAGTGGGACCCGTAGGTCGCCACCACCCCGTTGGTAGAATCGCCCGGCCTCGTCGGAGTGGCGGAATTCGGTAGACGCGCTAGGTTGAGGGCCTAGTCCCCAGCGATGGGGGTGGGGGTTCAAGTCCCCCCTCCGACACTAGTGTGACCAGCGGCAACTCGCGAACCAAGACCCTCGTCTTTCCCTCGCTGCTGCTCGGTGGTCAAGCGGGTGGGTGGAGTTAGCCCGCGTGAGCCGGCTCCATAGGCTCCCAGCCAAGTCGGTATCCTGGGGATCTTGCGGGGCCTCCTCACGAGGACGCGGTTATGGGAGGAGGAACGCAGTAGAAGGGCGGCTCTCATGACGTCGATGGCAAAGGGCATACTCGCGCTGGTGGTCTTTCTCGGGTCGCTCGTCGCTCCAGCCGCTGACGTGCCGAGGGCGACGTCCGTTGTCATCACCGCGGCCGGAGATATCTGTGGCAAGAACGATCCGAAGTCCTGCGCTGGGACTGCCAACCGGGTCCTGGCCATCGACCCCGTCGTGGCACTCACGCTGGGCGACAACCAGTATTCCGAGGGCTCGATCTCCCAGTACCAGAAGTCCTACGACAAGTCTTGGGGAACGTTCAAGACCCGCACACGTCCGAGCCCCGGGAACCACGAGTATCTGACCGTGGGAGCCCGCGGGTACAGGGCCTACTTCGATATCTCGGGAAGGACGTGGTACTCGTTCGATGTCGGAGACTGGCACCTCGTCAGTCTCGATTCGAATTGCAGCTACATCGGTGGGTGTGGACCGGGTTCTGACCAGTACCAGTGGCTGGCCTCAGACCTCGCTTCCGACAAGCACCAGTGCACGCTGGCGTACTGGCACCACCCTCGATTCTCGTCAGGCACCGCCCACGGTGGGACGACCGCTGTCCAACCGTTCTGGAGCCTGCTCGCCGCTGACCATGCCGAGCTCGTCCTGACCGGCCACGAGCATAACTACGAGCGCTTCGCCCAGCAGAACGGCATCACCGAGTTCGTCATCGGAACCGGCGGGGTGGCCGAACCTGGCTACCCGTTCGGATCGCCGGTGCCGAACAGCGTCAAGCGCATCAGGGGTATCAAGGCGGTCGGGAAGTTCACGCTCAATACGGGTGGCTGGTCGATGCAACTAGTCACTGCCCTCGGCGACGTGAAGGATTCCGCCTCGGGCTCGTGCTCGTAGCCGTTCAGTAGGGCGGCTCCATCCATCTGACGTCGGCACCCGGGGTGCCGATCATCCTGAGCAGTCGACGGCCCTCTGCGGACACCGACGCGACCGTCCGCTTCGGGAGCCGGCCCGTCGGCGCGACGAACAACGTGGCCCCCCCGTCCTCGGTCCGGTTCTCGAGGTGCCACGAGGCGCGGAGCCACCCGTCGATCAACACCGAGCCGCGGAACGGCGCGCTCGCCAGCTGCATCCACCGACCATCGTCCTCCGTGAGCACGCGCGACCGGTCGTCGTGGGCGAGCCAAAGGTTGTCGTATTCGGGCAGGAAGCGGATCGGGGCCGGCACGCTGGGATCGGGACGAGGCGCCTCAGGGAGGTCGAAGAGCTCCCGACCACGCTCGTTGCCGAACACACGGAGTCGAGGGCGAACCCGTTCGACGACCTCGGCCATCCCGCGCAGCCGGCACCACGCCGAGATGTCGCTCGTGGTCGCAGGTCCGAACGCGCCGAGGTAGCGCAGCACCACCTCGTCGATCGACGGCTGCGCTTCGACCGGTCTTCCGAGGAAGGCTTCGGCGGTCATCAGCCGGACCTGTGAGGAGCGTCCCCATTCGCCTCGCGGCGGTACCTGGACCAACGCCAGGCCGCTTCGACAGGCGAACGCGAGCGCCCCGGCATCGAGTGCTGGGAACCGTTCCTGCATCGCAGCGCGGAGTTCCGTACCGCTCATCGCCCGCTCCGACAGGACCTCACGCCCGAACGCGTTCACGGGCCCGAGATCGACGCCCTCGAGGAGCGGGGCGAAGTCGCGATGATGCCGTCGTTCGTCGTCCAGCACGGGTTGCATGAGGGGCCGCAGCAGCAGGCAGTCGTCCGCCGTGACGAGGTGCAGCGTCCCGCGCATCACCGTCAGGCGCACGAGCGCCCGGTCGCGGACGAGATCCGAGACCGACATAGGGTCGAAGCCGGCGAGCCGTGACCACAGGCCGATGTACGGGTTGTTCGGGACCTGCGCCTGCAGACCCACGAGGTGGTGCACGGCGTGGCTCGGCGAGACGGAGGCGCGCTCCAGCAGCAGTTGCCGAGCGAGCGTTGCGCGGTTCAGCGCGCGCACGGTGAGTACCTCCTGGGTCACGGTGTCACCTCCACCGCGGTCCACGCGGCATCGGGCAAGGGGACAGGCGACCCGGGGATCTCCGTGACACCGGCACTCCTGCTCGCGACGATGACCTCGCGCGCGCCGGCCGCCCCGACGAGCGGGTCGAGCGTGGTCGATCCGAGATCGGCGAGGTCCCTGCCGGCGCAGCCTGCCGCGAACGCCACCTGCGCGAAGTCGTCGGTACTCGCGACCACGCACCCCTGCTCGCCCACGGCGTCACCGATCGCGAGGCCGACGGCCTCCGGGATCCGACGCTCGTCGCGGGCCTGAGCCTCCAGGCGGTCGAAGGTACCGACCTGCCAGAGGAGCCAACCCGCGAGGATGACCCCCGCCGCCACGCTCGCGATCGTGCCGAACCGCCCTTGGTGACGGAGCGACTCCAGACCTGCGCCGGCCGATACGGAGAGCGCCGCGAGCGCGGGCAACAGGAACCGCGGCGCGAGTCCGGAGACGAGGAACAGGTACTCCACCGCGAGGGCGCCCCCCACGACGGCCGCCACGCGCACCCCCAACGTTCGCCGGCGATCCGCCCCGGGCCGAAGGGCCCAGGCGCTGAGACCGATCAGCATCACCCACCACAGGACGCCCACCCAAGGGAAGGCACCACCCGGCTGCGGACCGAGCAGCGGGCCGTCGGTGAGCCGGAGGTGTTCGGCGACGCCGGAGAAGGCGCCGCCCACATGGGAGACCGTGCGTGCGGCATCGATCGCTTCGCGGGGCCCGTCGTACCGAACGCTCATCTCGATCAACCAGGGGAGCGTGCCCGCCGACACCCCCACGATCACGGCCACGATCGCCCGCACCGGCCCACGCATCGCCAGGATCACGACCGACGCCGCCACCGCGAGGACCACGGCATCCGGTGGTCGCATGAGCGCCATGGCCGCAGCCATGAGTCCGACGCCCGCCAGATCTCCGGGTCGGACATCCGGGTCGCGCGTACACCGGGAGAGGAGGGCCAGGGTTCCCACCGCGAACAACGCCGCCCACAGGTTCGGCATCACCTCGGACCCGTAGAACAGGGCCGGCCACGATCCCATGAACAGCACCATCCCAGCGGGGGCGCCCCATCCCAGGATCGGCACCCAGAGGCGGAACACCAGGGCCGTCAGGAGCGAGCTCCCGAGCACCAGGGCTAAACGCACCAGCCACAGCGGAGCGCCCAAGGAGGCGAGCGGCGCCACCAGGACGGTGATCCCTCGCGCTCGCGACGCCACGAAGGGCAGGGCCACATCTCCGCGGGTGACCTGGGAGAGGTAGATCGCTTCGTCCCACGACGGAGCGCGATGCAGCGACGCGACGACGATCTGGACAGCAGCCGACGCTCCGGCGATCACCCACACGCTGCGGCTGGCTCGCGATCCTTGCACGGGCGCTACCTTCCCATGGCCGCGCGCGTTGCTACACTCGACGACACATGAGCTAGTGCGGACTCCTCGTAGCACGGCCACCGCGACACCGCGGGCCGTGTCGGCGTACCCGCCACCCACTCGAGGAGGTCCCACCACATGTCCCGGCACCACGCATCCACTCCCGCCCCGCCATCCGTTCCACCGCGCCCAGGAGCATCGCGATGAGCACGCTCGAGGTCCACGATCTGGAGGTCGAAGCCGGCGGCAAGACGGTCGTCGAACACCTCACGTTCAGCCTGCGCGCCGGCGACAAGATGGGCGTCGTCGGTCGCAACGGTGCGGGCAAGACCAGCACGCTCAAGGTGCTCGCCGGGGAGGCGCCCGCCGCAGGGGGCAGCGCCATCCATCGTGGAGCGCTTGGCTACCTTCGGCAGGACCCCCGCCAGCATCGCGAGGACGACCTCATCAAGGGCCTGGAGTACATCCTGGCCGCCCGTGATCTCGTCGAGATGGCCCGCCGTGTGGAGAAGGCCCGCACCGCGCTCGAGGAATCCCACGACGACCGTAACGTCGCCCGGTTCGCCCGGGCGGAGGAGGCCTACCGCGACACCGGCGGCTATCAGGCCGAGTCCGAAGCGCGGACGATCACGGCGGGGCTCGGGCTCGCGAACGATCGCCTGGCCCTGCCCGTCGGGGCGCTCTCGGGTGGGGAGCGACGCCGGCTCGAGCTGGCCCGGATCCTCTTCGGCGGCTCGGACCTGCTGATGCTGGACGAACCCACGAACCACCTCGACGCCGACGCCAAGCTGTGGCTCATGAAGTTCCTGGCGTCCTACAAGGGGGCGCTCATGGTGGTGAGCCACGACATCGGGCTCCTCGACACGTCGATCACGAGGATCCTGCACCTCGATCGGGACGGCGTCGTCGAGTACAAGGGCACGTACTCCCAGTACCGCGAGGCCCGCCGTCAGGACGAGGAACGCCTCACCGCTCTCGCTTCGCGGCAGGAAGCGGAGATCAAACGGCTGAAGACGCTCGCCGACTCGATGCGCGGCCAGACGGCGAAACGCGCGCGGAAGGCCAAGACGCTCGACACGCGGGCCGCCAAGCTCGCCGAGCGCAAGGTCGAGGGCCCGACGAAGGAACGCACGGTGAAGTTCCGGTTCCCCGAGCCGCCACATTGCGGCAAGACGGTGCTCACGACGGAAGGGCTCGCCAAGTCCTACGGAGGCCCGCCGGTGTTCGACGACGTCACGTTCTCCGTCGCGCGCGGCGACCGCCTGCTCATCATGGGACTCAACGGCGCGGGCAAGACCAGCCTGCTGCGGATCCTCACCGAGCAGACCGACGCCGACGCGGGGACGTTCCGCTTCGGGCACGGCGTGGTGCCGGGCTACTACGCCCAGGAACACGAGGGCATCACCGACGGTGTCGACGTGCTGACCCACATGCGGGCCGAATCGCCGGCCGAGGACCAGCAGCTGCGATCGCTGCTGGGGATGTTCGGCCTGAGCGGGGCGATCGCGTTCCAGGATGCCGGCACCCTCAGCGGGGGAGAGAAGACGAAGCTCGCGCTCGCCCAGCTGGTGGCGGGCCGGAAGAACCTGCTGCTGCTCGACGAGCCGACGAACAACCTCGATCCGCCCAGTCGGACCGCCATCGCCGAGGCGCTGCAGGACTGGCCCGGGGCCATGGTGATCGTGAGCCACGACACCGAATTCGTTGAAGCGCTTGCGCCAGAACGGGTGCTACTGATGCCCGACGGCACGCTGGACTACTGGGACGAGGACCTGCTCGACCTAGTCGCTTTGGCCTAGACGGGCGGCATCGGTCCGTGGTGGAGCATCCCCCGAAGGGGATATGCTTTGCGCCCCCGTAGGTCAGGAGGCCTGGTCCGTGAGTCCTACCGCACCGGCAGACACCGCCTTGGTGAACGGCGCCGTCTACACGGTCGATGCCGCCCGCAGCTGGGCCCAGGCCGTCGCGATCACGGACGGACGTATCGCCATCGTCGGCACGGACGACGACGTCCGCCAGGCCATCGGACCGAGCACGGAGGTCGTCGACCTCGCCGGACGCATGCTGGTGCCGGGGTTCCAGGACGCGCATGTCCACCCCGTGAGCGGCGGCCTGGACATGCTCCAGTGCAACCTGCACGACCTGTCGACGGCCGACGAATACCTCGCCGCGATCCAGGCCTACGCCGACACCCACCCCGAGGTGCCGTGGATCCTGGGCGGTGGGTGGTCCATGGACGCGTTCGAAGGCGGCACACCCACGGTGGCGGCACTCGATCGCATCGTGCCCGACCGCCCCGTCTACCTGCCGAACCGCGACGGCCACGGCGTCTGGGTCAACTCCCTCGCCCTGAAGATCGGCGGGGTGACCAAGGACACTCCCGATCCTGCCGACGGCCGGATCGAGCGCGACGCTCAGGGTGAACCCTCGGGGACCCTGCACGAGGGTGCCGGCGACCTGGTGAGCGTCCACGCGCCGGAGCCCTCCGCGGACGAGCTCGCCGAGGGCCTTCGCAAGGGCCAAGCGTACCTCCATTCCCTCGGCATCACGGCCTGGCAGGACGCCATCGTGGGCACGATCAGCTGGTCGAACACCCTCGACACGTACATGCGAGCGGCGACGACCGGTGAACTCACCGCCAGGGTGGTCGGCGCGCTCTGGTGGGACCGTCACCAAGGCCTCGAGCAGATCGATGCCTTGATCGACGAACGAGCCCGCGGCGTCGCGGGACGCTTCGCTGCCACCAGCGTCAAGATCATGCAGGACGGCGTCTGCGAGAACTTCACGGCGGCGGTGCTGAGCCCCTACCTCGACGCCCACGGCGCCGAGACGGACAACCGCGGCATCTCCTTCGTCGACCCGCAGCTCCTGCGCGAGGCCGTCACGCGGCTCGACGCTGAGGGTTTCCAGGTGCACTTCCATGCCCTCGCCGAGCGCGCGGTGCGGGAGTCGCTCGACGCGGTCGAAGCCGCATTGCAGACGAACGGGCCATCGGACGGCCGCCACCATCTCGCGCATCTACAGGTCGTGCATCCCGACGACATCCCGCGGTTCCGCCAACTGGGCGCCGTCGCCAACGCCCAGCCGCTCTGGGCGGCGCACGAATCCCAGATGGACGACCTGACGATCCCGTTCCTCGGCGAACCCCGCTGGCGCTGGCAGTACCCGTTCGGCAGCCTCGTCCGCTCCGGCGCCTCGCTGGCGATGGGCAGCGACTGGAGCGTCTCCAGCCCAGATCCGCTGGAGGAGATCCACGTCGCCGTCAACCGCCAGATGCCGGCCGACTATCCGCACAAGATCGAGAACCGCGAGGTGTTCCTGCCCGAGGAGCGGCTCGACCTCGCGACCGCGCTCGCGGCCTTCACGATGGGCTCGGCCTACGTGAACCATCTCGACTCGACCACGGGGTCGATCGAGCCCGGCAAGTTCGCCGACCTCGCGGTGATCGACCGGAACCTGTTCGAACACCCGGCCGAGGAGATCGCGTCGGCCACCGTGCACCAGACGTACATCGAAGGGGAGCGCGTCTTCGCGGCTTCCCATGCTTAGGGGGAGAGAGAGGTAGGGATCACATGCACCGAAGGAACGCGATGGTGGCACGGCTCGTCGCCGTGTCCGCTCTCACCCTGACGCTCCTCGTTCCGACGCTGTCGGCGGGCGCCGTCCAAGAACGAGGAGGCCTGTATCACTGCCGCATGGCCGCCACGCCGTTCCCGGACCGGATCACGGTGCGGTTCAGGCTCACCACCAGCGTCGCACACCACGCGTGGCGGATCCGCATCTGGGACAACGGCGCGCGGGTGTTCTCGGCCGTCCGCCGGACGAACGGGTCCGGCGATCTCAAGGTCATGAAGGCGATCGAGAACCTCCATGGCCGCGACGAACTGCTCAGCAAGGCTCGGGACATCAGTACCGGCTCGGTCTGCGACGTCGCGTTCAAGGTCTGAGCGACCGAGCGTCGACGGAGCATCCGCACGCTTGACCTGGAGTCAACCGGGCCGTTCGGCCCGGTTCGACACCGGTGCTAGCATGATGCCCTGAGTTTGAACGACCGTTCAAACTCGCGCGATGACCCCGTGGAGGAAGCACCCGTATGGCCGCCCAGAGTCCCATCGCCGCCGAGCTGCTCCGTCCCGTGCTGGCCCCCACGCTGGGCACCGCACGCACACTGCCGGCCGAGGCCTACACGTCGCAAGCCGTGTTCGACTGGGAGGTCGAGCACTACTTCGAAGGCGGCTGGGTCTGCATCGGTCGCACCGACGAGCTCGCCAACGCCGGTGACCAGAAGGCGTTCCGGGTCGGCAAGGAGGGCATCCTCGTCGTCCGCGACATGGACGCGAACCTCGGGGGCTTCTACAACACGTGCCGGCATCGTGGACACGAGCTGCTGGCACCGGGCACCTCGCGGAACCTCCGCGCCATCAAGTGCCCGTACCACGCCTGGGTCTATCAGCTCGACGGATCGCTCGGGGCCGCACCCCGGTTCGGCGATCTCGACGGGTTCGACAAGCGCGACTACCCGCTGGTGGCTGCGCGCATCCACGAATGGCAGGGCTGGATCTTCGTCAACCCCGACGGCTCGGCCCCGGCGTTCAGCGAGTACGTGGGCAACCTCGATGCCCTGATCGGCCCGTGGGAGTCCGAGCGCCTGTACGTGGCTGCCACCCACGAGTACGTGATCGATGCCAACTGGAAGACGATCACGGAGAACTACCACGAGTGCTACCACTGCCCGTCGATCCACCCGGAGCTGTGCGTGGTCACCCCTCCCGATTCCGGCGAGAACTACCCGCATGACGGCCTGTGGGTGGGTGGCTCGATGATGCTGAAGGACTTCGCGGAAACGATGTCGCTGACTGGGGAGTCGGGCGGGGTGCGGATCCGCGGCCTCGATGACAAGCAGGCCCGCGAGGTCTACTACTTCGGACTGTTCCCGAACCTGCTGCTGAGCCTGCACCCCGACTACGTGATGACCCACCGGTTCGAGCCGCTGGGCCCCGGTCAGAGCAAGGTCGAGTGCCAGTGGCTGTTCCCGCCCGAGGCCAAGGAGCGCCCGGGCTTCTCGCCCGACTACGCCAGCGAGTTCTGGGACATCACGAACAAGGAGGACTGGCTCGCCTGCGAGTCCGTCTATCGGGGGCTCCAGTCCGGGGGGTTCCGCCAGGGGCCGTACGCCTGGAGCGAGGACGAGGTCCACATCTTCATGGCGATGGTGGCCCAGGGCTACCTCGACGGGTACGCACAGAAGCCGCCCCAGGTGCACGCGCCCGAGTCCGCCGAGGTCTGATCGGCTCGACCCCTCGATGCGTTGACCGCAAGTCAACACGCACGGTTGCGCAGGTCAGCCGCCTCTTCCACGATACGGCCGACATCCGGACAACCACCGAGGAGGAGTCGCATGGCCGAGTTCGACATGAGCCTCGTACAGCGGGGGGCGCGGAACCGTCGCACCCCCTACTACGAGGCCACGCAGAGGTACTCGCCGCTGGGCTACACCGTCTACAACCACATGTACTTCCCGATCCGGTTCGACTCGTTCGAGAACGAGTTCCAGGCGCTTCTGAACGACGTGACGGTCTGGGACGTCTCGGTGGAACGGTGCCTGGAGATCAGCGGGCCCGACGGCTTCGCGTTCGCCCAGCTGCTCACGCCACGCGATCTGTCGAAGTGCGCGGTGGGCCAGGCCAAGTACGTGCTGATCTGCGACAGCGACGGCGGCATCATCAACGACCCGGTGCTGACCCGGATGGACGAGAACACCTTCTGGTTCGCGCTCGCCTCCTCTGACGCCCTGCTCTTCGCCCGCGGGCTGAAGAACGCCTACCCGGACATGGACGTCACGATCAAGGAAGTCGACGTCGCGCCCATGCAGGTGCAGGGGCCCAAGTCGAAGGACCTCATGGTCAAGCTGCTCGGCGAGAGCATCCTGGATCTCAAGTACTACTTCTGGACGCACGCCGAGATCGCCGGGGCGCCCGTCGTGGTCACCCGTACCGGCTGGACCTCCGAGGTCGGCTACGAGATCTACCTCACGGAATCCAGCAAGGGCACCGAGGTCTACGAGGCGGTCATGAAGGCGGGCGAAGAGTTCAACATCAAGCCCACCGGTCCGAGCGACATCCGTCGCATCGAGGGCGCCATCTTCAACTGGGGCGCCGACATGACCTACGAGAACAACCCGATCGAGATGGGGCTCGACCGTCTGGTCGACTGGGACTCGCTGAGCGACGACCGGTGCATCTCGCTCGCCGCCCTGAAGAAGATCCGGGACGCCGGCGTCGGTCGCAAGATCGTGGGCGTCGAGATGGACGGGGCGCCGTTCGAGGCCCTCAACAACGTGAAGTGGGCGGTCACGGCCGACGGCAGCGAGGTCGGCAAGGTCACCTCGGCGATCTACTCGCCGCGCCTGGAGAAGAACATCGGCTATGCGTGGGTGCCCACCCAGTACGCGAACCTGGGGACCTCCCTGGGGGTCTCGAGCGAATGGGGGGAGCGCAACGGCGTCGTCGTAGAGATGCCGTTCGTGGACCCGAAGAAGGAGATCCCCGTTTCCTGAGTTCCTCGCATCATCGCTGCGCTGGAAGGGCCGCCCTCGTCGGGGCGGCCCTTCTTGGTCAGGCGTTCAGCGTTCCGTGGCTGTTCAGGGCCCATGGAGGATTTGCGTTCCGGTCTCGGGTTGAACCATGATTCAATCTGAACGACCGGGCGGTGGGCCCGGCAAGACAAGGAGGAACGATGGCCAACGAGCGACAGGAGATGCTCGAGAAGAGCGCAACGCTCTACTTCGGTCCCTGGTACCGCAAGTCGCCGATGTTCGAGGCTACGCGCCGCGCCGGCTGCACCGCCTATGACATCTACAACCACATGTACCTGCCGGGCTACTACGACGATCCGGAAGTCGAGTACTTCGCGCTGAACAACGACGTCACGCTGTGGGACGTCGGCGTGGAGCGCACCGTCGAGGTGAGCGGGCCCGACGCCGACAAGCTGATCGACTCGATCACCTGCCGCGACCTCACGAAATGCCAGGTGGGCCAGGGCAAGTACATGCTCGTCACGGCCCCCGACGGCAGCATCGTCAACGACCCGGTCCTCCTGCACATCGAGAAGGACAAGTGGTGGATGCAGCTCGCCGACTCCGACGCGGGCCTGTACGCCCTCGGGGCGCTCGCCAACTCCGGGCTCGACGCCGAGGTCACCCTGCCCGATGTGCACCCTGTACAGGTGCAGGGGCCCAAGGCCGTCAAGACCCTGCAGAAGCTGGTGGGCGACGAGATCCTCGACCTCAAGTACTACTGGTGCGGGTACTACGACATCCAGGGCATCCGGGTCGCGATCAGCCGCACCGGCTGGACGGCGATCCCGGGCTTCGAGGTCAACCTGCTGGACTACAGCCAAGGTGACGCGCTGTGGGACGCGATCATGAAGGCGGGCGAGGAGTTCAACATCCGTCCGATCGCCCCCTGCGAGGCCCGTCGCATCGAAGCCGGCATCTTCAACTACGGCTCGGACATCCGCCTGGGCGACACCCCGTTCCACGTGATGGGGCTCGAGCGCCTGGTCGAGGAGCAGCCGCAGGACTACATCGGCAAGGCCGCGCTCGAGGAGCTCCGCACCAAGAGAGTCGACCGCAAGCTGGTGGGCATCATCCTGGACGGCGACGAGCTGCGCGCCGAGATGAGCGAATACTGGCCCGTCCACAAGGACGGCAAGGAAGTCGGGCACATGACCGATGCCGTGTGGAGCCCTGGGCTCAAGCAGAACATCGGCTACGTCTGGGTGCCGATCGAACTCGCGGAGCCGGGCACCACGCTCGACATCGAGTCCGAGAACGGCGCGCTCACCGGCAAGACCGCGGTGATCCCGTTCGTCGACCCCAAGAAGGAAGTGCCCGCGGGCGCGCTCGCCTGACCTTCCTGCACGCGGTGACGCACACGACGGGCGCCCTCCGGGGCGCCCGTCGCGCGTCGTCGGCACAGCTTCGACACAACTCGGCACGTTCGAGCGCGAACCCGGTACGGTCGGTGTGACGAAAGGACCATGTAGCTCCCCGATCCGTCGAAGGAAGGTCTGTACATGCGCCGTCTCCTCGTCCCTCTCGTCCTGCTGGCGGTCCTCGCATCGGCATGTTCCGTCAAGCTCGGCGACCAAGCCGACTCCGCCACCACCAGGAGCCAGGACACGCTCACCTCGCCGATCGCGCCCTCCAAAGAGCCGGTCGCCGCGGTCGTGAACCGCGTCCTGCCCGCCACCGTGAACGTCACCACCGACATCTTCTCCGCCGATCAGTTCGGCAACCCCCAGGAGGGCCAAGGCGTGGGGACCGGGTTCATCGTTCGGTCCGACGGCGTCATCGTGACCAACTGCCACGTGGTCGAGGGCGCATCCAAGATCACCGTGTTCAGCTCCGACAAGGATCCCGCCGAGTACGAGGCCCGGCTGATCGGCGCCGACTGCCTGCACGACCTCGCCGTCCTGAAGATCGATGAGACCGGACTTCCCACGGTGGCCCTGGGCAACTCGGGCGACCTCGCGCTGGGTCAGCGTGTCGTGGCGATCGGCTACGCCCTCGCGCTCGACGGCGGCCCCACGGTCACCACCGGCATCGTGTCCTCGCTGGATCGCACCATCCAGGCGCAGGACCCGGGATGCGAAACGTGTCCGACGAAGGGCGAGCCGCCCGTGCCCGTCCGCACCTACAGCGACGTGATCCAGACCGACGCCGCCATCAACCACGGGAACTCCGGCGGGCCGTTGGTCGACATGCAGGGCCGCGTGGTCGGCATCAACTCCGCCGGCGACGACGCCGCCGAGAACATCGGCTTCGCGATCGCGATCGATTCCGCGAAGGACACGATCGCCAAGGCGCAGCAGTCCCCGCTGGCGCCCACGGCCTACCTGGGCGTGTCCACCCAGCCCGTCACCGCCGACCTCGCCGTCCAACTCGATCTGTCCGTCGACCAGGGCGCGTACGTCAGCGCCACCACGAACGACGGGCCCGCTGCTGCAGCCGGGATCGGCGAGGGCGACGTGATCGTGGCCGTCGACGGTCGCGAGGTCCGGACCGCGGAGGACCTCGGCTCCATCCTCGATTCGATCCGCCCGGACACGACCGTGCCGGTGGAGATCGTCGGACCGTCGGGAGAGCAGCGCACGATCCAGGTCACCCTGGCCGAGCGTCCGCTGCCGGTCAACATCCCGTAGGGGCGACCGCGGGACGGCGTGCGTTAGCCTGCACCGGTGAGCGACACGCCGTTCCAGCCGGGTGAGAAGGTGCTGCTGATCGACCAGCGGGACCGCACGTACCTGGTCACGTTGCAGGCGGGAGCCACCTACCACACCCATAGCGGAACCCTGGCGCACGACGACCTCCTCGGGAACGCCGAGGGCATCACCGTCGGCAC
>JBKPMF010000275.1:0-19181 GCA_046732015.1 Actinomycetota bacterium | reverse complement strand
GGCGCAGGGGTCGCCGGTGGCGTCTCGGGTGCGGACGGCGCCGGCGGCGCGACCGGAGCCGGCGGTGGCTCGGACACCGCGGGTGCCGGCTCGGAAACCTGCTGCGGCTCGGTGACGGACGTCGAGGCCGGAGCCGGGGGTGCGTCGAACCCGGTGCCCGTCGCGGCCGGGGGCGCGGTCGTGGAAGTGGTCGCGGTGGTCGCGCCCATCGCCGCCGGCGACGCTTCGGGACGCTCACGCAGCGCGAGGACACCGCCGACCAGCGCGATGACACCACCGGCGATGCAGACCCACAGGCCGATCCCGGCGGTGACGTCGAAGACCCCATCGAAGATCTCCCCGGCCGACAAGCCGAGCTGCTCCAGCCCTGAGCCGGCCGCCGAAGCGGCCGCGGTCTCGGCGTCGTTCGCGACATCCTTGACGCGGGTGGCGTCGTAGACCGCCACGCCGCCTCCGACGAGGCCGGCAAGGATCACGATCACGCCCATCGCCTTGCGGATCCGAGGCATCGCGAACATCAGGATGGCGGCGATGATGATGATCAGCGCGACCACCAGCGTGATCTTGCCGTCGCTCCCGTCCCAGCCGGACACGGACTGGCTGAAGCTGTCGGTGGGCACGCCTTGCAGCTGGTCCGCGCTCACCCCAAGGGTGTCCGCGAGCTTGTTGAGGAGCGCCGTGGTGTCGACGGACACCGTCGCCCACGTGAGGAACGATCCGATCGCAAGCATGACGCCGCCGACGATCGCGACGATCGCTCCGGCCGACGGCTTCGACGTCTGGGTGTCCTGTTGCATACCTACCGTGTCCCCCTTGGGTTCGCTCCATGCAGTGTTCCACCCGCGGCGGCGGTATGCGAGCCCTCCGGGCACCTCTTCGGCGGTCGCCGGGCTAGCCCGCTGAATCGGCGGTGGTGGGTTCGGCCAGGACCTCGGTGTGCTCGGCCTGGGTGAAGGACCCGAACCCGAGCCGCCACGTGTGGGTGGGCCACCGGTAGTCGACCACCCCTTCCACCGGGCGGTACACGGCCGTGTAGAGCGTCCCCCACCCGCTGTCGTACGCGGTGCTGAACAGCGGTGCCCGCAAGAACGCGTCCGCGAACCCCTCGGGCGTCTGCCCTTCGATTTCCAACGCACGCACGATGCACTGCTCCCGCTCGATCGTGCGCGTGGCCTTCGCTTGCTCCGGCCACTCGACGATCCCCTGGTGGTTCGTGGCCGCCGGGAACGGCCGGAAGATCGGTTCGCGGTCGGGCGAGACGTAGGCGGTGAGCACCTCGCCGCCCCGATCGACGACGGTGAGGTTGTGCGCGAGGCTGTAGGGCAGGCGCGCCAACGTCTCGCGCGCATGCGCCACCGACTCGCATGTTTCCAGCAGGTAGCGAACGACGAGCGGGATGCCGAACCCGTCGCCGAGCACCCGGCGCCCCCCGAAGGTGAGCGACACACTGAGACCTGCGTCGTTCATGCCGTCGAGCAGCCCCCACAGACAGTCGCTGGTCCCGATCACGGGCCTCACCATGTCGGTGGACCAGATCAGCCCCTCGAAGCGGGAGGGCGCGTAGTCATAGTTGCGGGCCAGCATGGGGCCGCCCTCGCGCGTCCAGACCCCCTGCGAACACGCCGCCAGGTACGGCGGCGGCTTGTAGAGCGAGAGCATCCGGGCCGCGAGGTCGCCGCCGCCGGCCAGGTCGACCAACCGCTCGTAGGTCGGAAGCAACTCAGGCATGTGGGCTCGCAGCATGCGCACGCTGGTCGCGTAGGAAGGCCGCTCCGCCTCCCCGTCACGCAGGAACCACTCGCGGTAGTGCGGCCAGAGCGTCTCGAAAACCCCGGCCCACACCGGACCGAGTTCGTGTTCTTCCAACGAGCGGAACGTGAACGGCAGCATCGTCATCGGGGGTCGAGGATACGGGCCGAACGGACCCCAGCCGGTATCGGCACCAGGTTCAGAGCATCTTGAAGCCGAAGGGCTCCGGCTGGACCTCTGGCGCACGCTGGCTGGGCGGCGGCACGCTGCTGAACTGGCCCTTGATCCCGGCGATCCAGTCCCGGGCGCGATCCACCAGTTCGTGGTCGTCGTCCAGGAACCGTCCGCGCGTCACCAGGATCCCCAGGTCGGCCCCCGGGTATCGGTACCCACCGGCCGTCGCGATGCGGAGGTAGAAGGCCTCGGACCCGTCGCCCACGGTGTGCCAGTCGGTGTCGCGCCGGGAGAACTCGATGCCTCGGTCGCCGTCCATCCGCCAGATCCCCGACGAGGGTGCTTCCGTGATCAGCTCCACGGCCTCGTCGGTCTGCTTGAGGATGAACTGCGTCCACTCGTCCACGTTGCCGGGGTGGGCCCAGCGCTGGTTCAGTTCGTCGACATCGATCTCGTAGTCGACGTCCATGAACTCCAGGAGATGGAACAGGAACAGGGGCATGTCGCCGTAGGCCACCGCCGTCACGTTCGTGATGCTGGACGCTCCCGTCACGCGGGGGTTCAGCTCTCCGAGGTACATCTCGCCGGAGTTGGCATCGGCGAGGAAATCGAGCTCGAAGTACCCGCGATAGCCCTCGGCGCGCAGGCGCTCGCCCATCGCGAACGTGCGCTGGCGGGCCAGCAGCCGTTGCTGTTCGGTGAGCACGTCGGGAAACACGTCGTTGCCGCACCAGCCGCCGTCGTACGGAGTCAGTTCCGGGAACCCGGTCAGCTCCGCCATCAGCGGCCCGACCAAGGTCCCGTGCCGGGTGATCACGCCCTCGATCGCGCACTCACGCGGGTCGATACGGGTCATCACCTTCAGGTCGTGGCCCACGATCTTCCTCTCGTCCTGCATCCAGTCGTCCTCGCTCGCCACGAAGAACGTGGTCTGGCCGGAATCGCCGTAGGGCGTCTGGATCACGAGATCGGTGCCGAGGCCGGCACCGCCTGCGAGGTCGAGCACCTCCCGATAGGTGTTCGCCCGCCCCATCGTGTTGGGCACGCTGGGAACGCCGGCTTCATCGCCGAGCCGTGTGGTCTCGATCTTCGAGTCCATGCGGTGGCGGAGCTCGGCGGGGGGGAATGCCACCTGGAGATCGAGTTCGCGAGCCAGGGTCTCGGTCTCCTGGTCGAACATCAGGAACGCCACCTTGCCACCGGGGCCACGGCCACCGATGAAGTCGACGACCTCCTTGTGACCCAGCAGGTAGTTGCAGATCTCCTCGATGGACTCGAACGCTCGCGGTGATTGCTCCTTCGGCACGAACACGTTCGGATGCCATCCGTCGAACGAGTCGTAGTAGTTGACGAAGCGGAAGTTGCGCACCCACCGGTCGATCCCCAGCAGGTTGAACGCGGTGGCGCTCACGAAGTAGACCGGGGTCTCGTTCGTGCGGAAGAAGTTGCGGATCGCCGGGATACCCACCAGGGGCGCACGACCGGCGTTGGCGCCCGAACCACGATCGGCGGTGGGCGAAGACGTCGGTGCAGGCTCGCCCACCGGCGGGGAGGCGTCGTGGGTTCGTCGCACGAGCACCCGTGCGACGATGATCAGCAGGACGAGGGCGGCGAGCCAGGCTGCTACCTGGATAGCCCGCACCAGTCCCGGATGAACAAGCCCATGACCTGCGCCGTCTGGATCACGGACGGAAGGTACACCCGTTCCCCCACGCCGTGCGCGGCCTCGGCGAAGGGTCCGAAACACACGGCCGGGATGCCGGCCACGTTGCCGAACACGGAGGCGTCGGTGGTGCCGGTGGTGGCGACCAGCGCCGGCGGCACGCCCGCCTGCCGCGCGAACGAACCGGCGAGGGTGGTCACCAGTTCGTGATCATCGGCGAGTTCGTAGCCGTGGCTCGCGAAGCCGTTGTAGTACACCTCGGCCGACCCCGGTTGGTCGGCGGTGGCCTCGGCCACCAGCGCCTCGATCCGCGCTTTGAGGTCGTCCAAGGTCATGTTCGGATACAGCGCGATGCGGTAGCCGGTGACGCACTCGCCCGGCACGGTCGAGGGCCAGTCGCCCCCTCGGATCGTGCCGACGTTCAGGTTGATCGGATGGGCGAACAGGTCGTAGGGCGCGGGAGGGGCGGCGTTCAGATCGGACTCGAGACCTCGAAGCGCACCGATCACGGCGAGGCTCTTCTCGATGGCATTCGTGGCGTTGCGGCCCTCCGCGGCATGCCCCGGCACGCCCGTGATCCGCACGCTGAACCAGAGCACCCCCACCTGTGACGTGGTGATCGCGGCGCCGAACGGTTCGGCGATGACGGCGGCCTCGGCCGTGTAGCCGGCCAGCAGGGTCTGCAGCGTTCCGTTGCCACTGCACTCTTCTTCCAGCACCGACTCGATCGTGACCGGCGCCCGGGGGGCGAGTCCCAGAGACCGGAGACCGCGCACCGCGCCCACGATGGCGGCCAGACCGCATTTCATGTCGGCCGCGCCCCTGCCGATCATCCACTCCCCGTCCCGATCGGCGCCGAATGGCTCGTGCGCGCCCCACTGGCCCAACGGCTCCGGGCTGACGACGTCGATGTGTCCGTTGAGGATCAGTGAACGCCCCGAGATCTCGCCCGATCCGTCCGGGCCCCAGATGGCGACGACGTTGGATCGACCTTCCAGCGACCAATCGAACGGGGCCGCCTGCGGATGGGCTCGCAGCGCCTCGGCATCCATCAGCACGTCGACCGGTTCGAGGTGGAGGTCCTCGCGAAGGGTGAAGCGCATGACCGCCTGCCCGGCTTCCTCGTTGCCGAGCGTGGTCCGGGCGCGAACGAGCCGGGCGAGGATCTCGGTCATCCAGTCGCCCTGCGCCTCGATCGCTTCGAGGATCTCCGAGTCCTCCGGCGCCGGCTCCGGAGGAACTCCGGGCTGCGTCGCGAGCTCGCCGCGGCCGTCGAAGGCGTACTCCCCGGGGGCCTCGAGGTCACCGGTGAGCCGGCTTCCACCGTAGGCGGCGCCGGTCACCGTCTCATCGGCCGAGGGCTCCATGGTGGCGCAGCGTACACATCACCCCACGCCTGATGCTCGGCGACGGGGCGGCGGACCGACACCAGCCATCGACAGCCCAATAACAACCCATTGACATCCATTGACCCCCATTGACAAGGACATGTAATGATGTAATCTTCATTGCATGAAGAACCCACGAGGACACCGACACGACCACGCATCGCTCGACGAGATCCAGGGATGGTTCGCCGGCAGGCTCCCCGACGGGCTGTACGTCGGAGCGGTCGACGTGAGCACCGACCGGGACGAGATCCTCGTCATCGGCACGATCGCCGAGCCCGACCTCGCGGCCGACGCGTCGTCGGAAGCCAAGGCCGCCGCGATCGCCTCGCGCATCGCCGGTTTCCGCGAGGACACCCGCGGCAAGCGCATGCAGATCGCCGACGAGGCACAGCATCGGTTCGCCAAGGCCGTGAGCTGGGGCGCTCGCTGCGCCGACCAGCAGGTCTTGTTCACCACGCTGAGCGTGCCGGCGATGACCCGGCTGCGGATGTCCGAGCGCAAGGTCCTGGACACGTTGGTCGAAGCCGGCGTCGCCCGCAGCCGCAGCCACGCGCTGGCCTGGTGCGTCCGCTTGGTCGCCGAGCGCCAAGACGACTGGCTCCGTGACCTGCAGGAAGCCCTCACGAAGGTGGAGGAAGTGCGGGCCGAGGGCCCGCGCGACTAGCGCACGCCGCTAGGAACGATCTCGGTCGGCTCGCCGGAGCGACACGACCATGTTCACGGCTCTCGTGACGACCACCTGCTCGCCGGGCCGAAGGTCGGCAGGGACACTTTCTGCCCCGAGGCGAGCGGTTTCCACGGTGCGGTCTCGGAAGGCAACGGTGACGTCGACGTAGCCCACTCCGTGCACGTCGAAGGACTTCACTTCGACTATGAGCGCATCCACCTCTCCGAGCACCGGCCGAGCCTACCTCAGGGGGCGTAGGGAGGCTCCCCCTGCGCAGCTGCAGGACCTGCTGCTAGGGTCGGAGCGATGCGGCCCCACCGCACCCGGCTCAAGGACTCACGCCGGATTGCCGATTCTCCCTGCATGCATCGAGGGGGAACTCGGCTTCGCCGTCGCGTGAACAGGCTCGCCATCATGGCGACGCTGGGGATCTCGCTGCTCTCCGGCCTGCTCGTCCTCATCCCTACGGCGAACGCGGTAGGGACCACCCCCACCCATGTCGACCCCACCGGCGGGGAGGCAGGCACGGGGATGCCCCCGCTGCCGGTGGTGGTGCCGAAGACCACCTCGGCCAAGGCCATCGCGCTCCGCTGGAGCGACGTAGGACCCGGCGACGCGTGGGCCAGGCCGGCCATCAACTTCGTCGGCAGGGACCACGACTGGATGCGGGACTTCGCCGCCAACGGCGACGGCTCCTACCCCTTCCGGCCCCGGATGCTGGAAACCCGCAAGTACTTCGCCCGGGCGGTGGTGAAGGCGTTCGCGCCGGACGCCGGCATCGACTCTTCGATCACCTTCCCTGACCTGGATCCGACCCAGTCCTTCTACAAGTGGGCCAACATCGCGGTGCAGAAGGGATGGATGCGTCCGCTCAGCGACGGGCGCTTCCTGCCGGACAAGCCGGTCACCATGGTCACCGTCCACCGCTCGATCGTCCTGGCTCTGGGGATGCGCTCGACCGCGAACCAGATCAACCACCTTCGAACCCGGGACGGTGTCGCTTTCGCCACACCGCAGAACCTGGGGACGACGAACCTCGGCAATCGCCTCAACCTCCGCTACCCAAGTGCGGAAGCCGACCACGACGTGACACCCCAGTCACCGATGTCGCGGGCCCAGGTCGCCTATTCGATCTACAAGGGCAAGACGAGCGCCCCGGGCAACGTCTCGTGGATCCGCAGCGACTACGAGGGGATCGTCCTGCCGAACATGGGTCCCACCCGCAGGGCCATCGTCGAGTGGGGTCTGAAGTACGTGGGCTATCCCTACGTCTGGGCCGGTGAATGGGGCTTCGACTCGCCGGAGCCGGCCGCCCTCGGCGGACAACCGATCGCCGGGTTCGACTGCTCGGGCCTGATGTGGTGGCTGATGCGTCAGGACGACGGCGGGTACTGGGAGATCTCGCCGCCCCGCCCCCACCGCGGGTGGCCGCTGCCGCAGCGCGGTTCCGCGGACATGGCCAGGTTCGGCAACCTGAAGTGGGACGCGCTGCTTCCGGGCGACCTCGCGTTCTACGACGGCAGCGGCGACGGCACCGTGGACCACGTGGATCTGTACGTCGGCAACGGGTACGCGCTCGATTCCTCCACCAGCGTGGGCGGCGTCACGCTGATGTACGTGGGGCCCGGCAGCTGGTACCGCGAGCATTTCGTCCACGGGCGGCGACTGCTCCCGACGAAGTAGCGCTCAGCTCGGTTCCTCTGTAGCCGCCTCCAGGATCGCCTGTTCCTCATCCGTGAGGCGGCGGCTCCGCTCGCCGGCAGGGTCCCTGGGCACGATCACCGCCTCGGACTCGGCGGCCACGGTGCCGTCGAGCTTCCTGATCCGCTCCCAGGTCCGCACGCTCGAGGTGCCGTGTCCGGCGACCCCGCATCGAACCAGCACCCGGCCATCGGCCTGCGTGAGCTGGTTCCGGTAGTCGATCGCGACCCGGGCGAGCACGAAGTTCCATGCCTCCTCCGTGCCGAACAGGGACTCCACCAGCCGGTCGCGGCACTCCTCGAGGTAGGTCAGGTAGACCGCGTTGTTCACGTGGCCGTAGTTGTCGACGTCGCGCCAGCGGATCGTGATCGTCACCTCGTGCACGGCGCGTATCCTCCCACGTCGGCCGGCCCGGCTTGGCCCGGACATGGGAAAAGGCCCCGGACGGGGGGTCCGGGGCCTTCTCGTCGGAGAGAGGGGCTCCACGGGTAGTTCGGTTCGCCCTCGAGGGTGGTTCGCGCCGGGATGTTGCGGTTGTGTTGCAGATCGCCGACCGAACCCGTCTCATGGCCCGCGGGGGGGCTGGTGTTCGCCGAGACGGCGGTCCATCTCCTGGTCGGCGCGCTCCGTGCTCGGCCGCGACCCGGTGACGGCGGCCAGGAAGTCCTCGCGTTCGAGCGCGAGGAGGCGGAGATCCGAGTCGGCCGTGATCGTGGCCGTGCGAGGAACGTTGCGGAGCAGCGCGATCTCTCCGAAGTAGCCGCCGGGTCCCAGCGTCGCGATCGGCACGCCGCCGGCAACCACGCTCACCGTCCCGTCCTCGATCATGTAGAAGCGATCGCCGGGATCGCCCTCGCGGATGACGACCGATCCCGCCGGCGCCGTGACGGGGACGAGGTTCCACGACAAGCGCTCGAGCACCGGCTGGGCGAGCGGCTGGAAGAACGGGATGCGCAGCAGCACCGCGAGCTCCGGCCCGGGCACCACGCCGCCTTCCTCGATGCGCCGCAGCCGCCCCCACGAGATCGCACCGAGCAGGGGCAGGAATGCGCCGGCGGCGACGAACGCTCCTCGTGCCCCGAAGACTGCCACCAACACCGGCGCCGCGATCGAACCGAGCGCCAGCCCGGCCATCAGGAGTCCTTCCTGCACCCCGAAGATCCGCGCGAGGACCTCGTCGCGAACGGTCCGCTGCAGAAGCGTGCGTCCGGCCACGTCGAAGAACGCCTTGCCGGCGCCGCTCAGCGCCAGCATCACCAAGGCGAACGGGGGCGCCTGCGCGAACGCCACCAGCGCGAGCGGGATCCCCGTGACGATGATCCCGGCGCCGAGCGCCGGGCTCATGCGCCGGCGCCCGACCAAGACGGCGGTGGCGGTGGCGCCCACCACCCCGCCGACCCCCACGGCCGAGGCCAGGATCCCGATGCCGGACTCGCCCATGTCCAACACGTCGATCGCGGTCACCGTGTAGAGCACATCGAGCGCGCCGATCACCACGAACTGAGCGCCCACCAGCAGGCTCAGCATCAGCGCGCCGGGCTCACGGCGGAGCTGGGAGAACCCCTCCCGAGCGTCGGCGATCAGCCGCTCGGGATCGTCCTCGCGTTCGGCCCCGTCGACCTCCCGCAAGGGCAGGTGCACCGTGACGAGCGCACTGATCACCGAGGCTAGGCTCATCACGGCGAAGACGAGCCATGGACCATCGATCCCGATCAACACGCCGTTGAGCACCGGGCCGACGAAGATCGCGAGTCCTTCCAGGGTGCTGGAGGCGGCGTTGGAGGCGGTCAGCTCTTCGGGCGTTTCCGCCAGCTCCGGCAGGATCGCGTTGTGGACGGGCCTGGTCAGCGTGATCGAGCAGCTGGTGGCGATCGCCAGCACGAAGACCACCGCTGGCGGGGCATCCGACCACAACGCGATCGCCGTCGCCCCCATGACCACCGATTGGGTGGCGTAGCCGAGCGCGAGCGCGTGATCGCGACGGAGCCGGTCCCCGAGGACCGATCCCAACGGAGCGACCAGCGCAGCGGGGATCAGCTGGAGCAGCGCGACGACGCCGGCGGTGGTCGTGCCGCCGATCGTGAAGGCGTACACGAGCACCGCGAGCCAGACGGCCCATTCGGCGGCGTTGAAGATGAAGAACGCGAGCAGCACGCGGCGCAACGCTCCACGCCGGAGCACGGCGGCGAACACGCGAGCGGTTTCCCTGCCGGCCAGCGAGACCTCCTCGGATGCACTGGGGCCCGCTCATCCTGGGGTGCAGCCTGTGAACGGTCAAAACGAAGAACGGGGACCCGAAGGCCCCCGTTCTCACGGTGGTGCGATGGTGCCGACGAGCTAGAAGTCCATGTCACCGCCGGGCATGCCGCCACCGGGCATGCCGGCAGGGGCCTTCTCGGGCTTCTCGGCGACGACGGCTTCGGTCGTCAGGAACAACGCGGCGATCGACGCGGCGTTCTGCAGCGCCGAGCGCGTCACCTTGGTCGGGTCGATCACGCCGAACTTCAGCATGTCGCCGTACTCGCCGTTGGCGGCGTTGAGCCCGAACCCGGGATCCAGCGCACGGACCTTCTCGACGATGACGCCGCCTTCCAGGCCGGCGTTCACGGCGATCTGCTTGATCGGCTCCTCGAGCGCACGGCGCACGATGTTGGAACCCGTGAGCTCGTCCCCTTCGAGGTCGACCTTGTCGAGCGCTGCCTGCGCGTTCAGCAGGGCCACGCCACCGCCGGGCACGATGCCCTCTTCGACGGCCGCCTTGGTGGACTGCACGGCGTCCTCGATGCGGTGCTTCTTCTCCTTGAGCTCGACCTCGGTGGCCGCGCCGACCTTGATGACCGCCACGCCGCCGGAGAGCTTGGCCAGCCGCTCCTGCAGCTTCTCGCGGTCGTAGTCGGAGTCGGTGTTCTCGATCTCGCTCTTGATCTGGTTGATGCGGCCCTGGACGTCTTCGTCCTTGCCCGCACCTTCCACGATCGTGGTCTCGTCCTTCGTCACGATCACCTTGCGGGCGGTGCCCAGCAGGTCGATCGTGGCGCTCTCGAGCTTGAGGCCGACCTCCTCGGAGATCACCGTGGCGCCGGTCAGGATCGCGATGTCCTGCAGCATGGCCTTGCGGCGATCACCGAACCCGGGAGCCTTCACCGCGGCGCTGCGGAACGTGCCACGGATCTTGTTGACGACCAGGGTGGCCAATGCCTCGCCCTCGACGTCCTCGCACAGGATCAGGACCGGCTTGCCGGCCTGCATGACCTTCTCGAGCACCGGCAGCAGGTCCTTCACGGCCGAGACCTTCGAGTTGGCGATCAGGATGTACGGGTCCTCGAGCACGGCTTCCATGCGCTCGGGGTCGGTGACGAAGTAGGGCGAGATGTAGCCCTTGTCGAACCGCATGCCCTCGACGAAGTCGAGCTCCATGCCGAACGTGTTCGACTCCTCGACGGTGATGACCCCGTCCTTGCCGACCTTGTCCACGGCCTCGGCGATCGTCTCGCCGATCTGGGCGTCGGCTGCGGAGATCGCGCCGACGTTGGCGATCTGGGCCTTGTCGTCGACCTCCTTGGACTGGTTCTTGATGGCCTCCACGGCGAGCTCGGTGGCGCGTTCGATGCCGCGCTTGAGGCTCATCGGGTTGGCGCCGGCGGCGACGTTGCGCAGGCCTTCCTTCACGATCGCCTGGGCGAGCACGGTGGCCGTCGTCGTGCCGTCACCGGCGACGTCGTCGGTCTTCTTGGCGACCTCCTTGACCAGCTCGGCGCCGATCTTCTCGGAGGGGTCGTCGAGCTCGATCTCCTTGGCGATCGAGACGCCATCGTTCGTGATCGTGGGGGCGCCCCACTTCTTCTCGAGGACCACGTTGCGACCCTTGGGGCCGAGCGTGATCTTGACGGCGTTGGCGAGCTGGTCCATGCCCCGCTCGAGCGAACGTCGCGCTTCCTCGTCGAAGGTGATGATCTTCGCAGCCATCCCTTCTCCTTTCCTTCGCGTTGGTGGCTTGTTCAGCCCTGGTCAGTCTTGGTCTCCGACTGCTAGCACTCGAAGCTACCGAGTGCTAACGATTGTAACGGGAAAGGGCCCGGGTGTGACAAGCCCGCTCGTGGCGATTCAGGACTTCAGGGCCATCACGATGCTGGCGAGCGGACCCACCACGCCGAGCAGGATCGCGAGCCCGATGAAGCCCGTGAACGCCAGGAGTAGCCCGACGATCGCCGCCCAGAGCGCGAGGATCCCCATCACCCAGGCGAACGAGGGCAGCAGGACGATCCCGTCCTGCCACCGGCGATACGAACGGAGCGCGAAGACCCCGGGGACGATCAGGGCGAGGAACCCGGCAACCACGCCAAGGAGTGCGAGGAGCCTGGGCGCGCCATCGCGGCGGTAGCGCCAATCGTCGTCGGGTGGCGGACCCTCGACGTCGTCAGCGATCGGTCGCGATCGACGACCCAACGCCCGACCCTGGGGACCGATGATCGGCGGAGGCATGCTCCCGGTGCCCGACATGTGTCGATGGTGACCGACGGACCGCCGAACGGCAATGGCACCGCCGCCGTCGGGCGATAGGCTCGCGGCCTGCCCACCTCGAGAAGGAAGCGAGATGTCGCTCGAGCCCGATTGGGAACGTCGGTTCACCGCCACCAGCATCGGCTTCCCGTCATGGTCGGAGGCCCACCCGGACCAGCTGGCACTGATCACGACGCGCAGTGGCGCTTCCCAGGTGTGGACCTTCGACCTGCGCGACTTCTCCTGGAGACAGGTCACCGACGACCCGGTGGGGATCGAGCACGTGATGGTCGCCCCCGACGGGCGACTGGTGTGGTGGCTCGATGCGACCGGCAACGAACGCGGTCACTGGGTCAGCGCTCCGTTCGGCGGCGGGGAACCGCGACCGCTCGTGCGTGGTGTTCCCGATGCGTGGTCGTCGGGGATCTCGATGGTGGGTGAGCGCGTCGCGGTCGGAAGCGCCACCGATGACGACTACCGGGTGTACGTCGCCGATGGCGACCAGGAAGCGCGGCTGGTCTACCGGCACGAGCACCCGGCCGGCGTCGGCGCCGAATGGCCCGAAGGGGTCGGCGGCCTCTCGCATGACGGGGCCCTGCTCTGCATACGGCACGGGGAGGACGGCGACATCCTTCGCTCGGCGCTCCGCGTCCTGGACGCGGAGACCGGCCAGCCCGTCGGCGATCTGGTCGACCCCGCTCGTCGGCTCGAGGCGGTGGCATGGTCGCCGCGCGGCCACCTGCTCGCGTTCGTCAGTGAGATGGGGGCGTTCGAACGGCCAGGGCTCTGGGACCTGGATTCCGGGGAGCGCCGCGACCTGACGCTGCCCGCATTGCCGGGAGCTGCGTGGCCGGTGGCCTGGTATCCCGATGCGTCGGCGCTGCTGGTGCGTCACGAAGCCGAGGGACGGTCACAGCTGCTCCGCGTGACGGTCGACGACGAGACCACCGACGTCATCGCGGATCCTGGCGGCGAGATCGACGACGCCGCGATCCGGCCCGATGGGCAGGTGTGGTTCGAGACGAGCAGCGGGATCGACCCACCAAGGATCGTCGAGCTGGGAGGTCTCCCCGTCCTCTCGATCGAGGACGAACCGCCACCGCCCGGGACGGCGATGCACGGATTCTGGTTCGACAATCCGCACGGCGATCCCATCCATGCGTTCCTGGCGACGCCTGACGGCGATGGTCCATTCCCCACGGTGATGTCGGTGCACGGCGGGCCCGAATGGCACGAGGGAGACCGTTTCGACGCCGAGGTCTCGGCCTTCGTGGACGCGGGCTATGCCGTGGCGTTGGTCAACTACCGCGGTTCAACCGGCTACGGCATCGGCTTCCGTGAAGCCCTGATCGGCAACCCCTGCCTGCCGGAGACCGAAGACGTGAACGCCTGCCTGGACCGGCTGATCGCCGACGGCGTCGCCGATCCCGAGCGCGTCTACTGGAGTGGATGGTCCTGGGGCGGCTGCCTGGCGTGCCTCAACGCCGGGTTGCACCCGGATCGGTGGCGCGCGATGTTCGCCGGGATCCCAGCCGGGGACTTCGTGGCGGCGCATTGGGCGAGCGCCCCGGCGCTGCAGGCGTGGGATGACGCCGTCTACGGCGGGAGCCCTGTCGAGGTGCCCGAGATGTACCGGGAACGCGACCCCATGACGTACGCGGACCGCGTCCGTGCGCCCGTGCTGATCATCGCCGGCGAGAACGACTCTCGGTGCCCGGTGGAGGGGATCACCCCATGGGTCGACGCGGTGCGAGCCAACGGCGTCGAGGTCCGGGTCCACTGGTATCCCACCGGCCATCACGCCAACGCCACCAAGGATCAGGTGCGGCACATGCGGATGATCCTGGACTTCTTCGCCGAGCACGGCGGCCCGCCGACGCCGGCCGCCTGAGTCACTCCGGCGCCCACCGCCAGCTGCTCATGACCTTGTCGACGCGCACCTCGATGATGACCGAGCTGCCCTCCTCGATCGGTGCCCGCTCCTCGTACTGCGGATACTTCTCGTAGAGCAGCGTGCGGTCGCGTTCGAACTCGAAGCCGCCGTCCAGGATGTAGGCCTCGCCCTCGGCGATCACCTGCACCAGCTGCGACCAGTCCTCGTGATACTCGTCGTAGCAGATCGCGACGTTGGCGTTGCCCTCGATGTTGCGAACCTTCTGGGTGTCGCGCTCGGTGGCGAACACCAGGCGGTCCAGGTCGAGCACCGTCGAGATCGGCACGACGTGGGGACGCCCGTCGGGCCGCAACGTGGCGAGCGCACAGTCTCGCTGCACCGCAACGAATTCGGCCTCCTGCGGCAGGAAGATCTTCTCGTCGATCGTCATCGGTGGCTCACTCCTCGCCGGCGCCGGCGGCCGCTTGTTCCCGGATCGACTCGACGATCTCAGCGTTCGCGAGCGTCGTGACATCACCCAGCTGATCGCCACGAGCGACGTCCCGCAGGAGCCGGCGCATGATCTTGCCCGAGCGGGTCTTCGGCAGGTCGGGCGTGAAGATGATCACGTCGGGCTTGGCGATCGGGCCGATCACCTTCGCCACGTGGTCGCGGAGCTCGTTGAGCATCGCTTCGTCACCGTCGTAGCCCGACTTCAAGGTGACGAAGGCCACGATCCCTTCCCCTTTGACCTCGTGCGGACGCGAAACCACCGCCGCCTCGGCGACCTTCTCGTCGTCGACGAGCGCCGATTCGATCTCGAAGGTCGACAGCCGGTGGCCGGCGACGTTCATCACGTCGTCGATCCTGCCCAGCAGCCAGTAGAACCCTTCGGCGTCCAGGCGAGCGCCGTCCCCGGCCACATAGACGTCGTGGCCGTAGCGACCGAAGTAGGTCTCGACGTAGCGATCGGGATCGCCCCAGATCGTGCGGGCGATCGCGGGCCACGGGTGACGGAGCACCAGGTAGCCACCCCCACCCAGGCCGACGCTCTCGCCCCGTTCGTCGACGACGTCGGCGGCGATCCCCGGGAACGGGAACGTCGCCGACCCAGGCTTCAGGTGCGTGAGACCCGGCAGCGGCGAGATCAGGATCGCGCCGGTCTCCGTCTGCCACCAGGTGTCGACGACGGGGCACCGTTCCCCTCCGATCACCTTCCAGTACCACACCCACGCCTCCGGGTTGATCGGTTCGCCCACCGAACCCAACAGCCGAAGCGATGAGAGGTCGTGCTTATCGACGTGCTCGGTCCCCCAACGCATGAACGCACGAACCGCGGTGGGCGCCGTGTAGAGGATCGTGACCCCGTACCGCTCGATGATGTCCCACCACCGGTCCTTGTCGGGCCAGTCGGGCGCGCCCTCGTACATCACGCCGGTGGTGTGGTTCGCGAGCGGCCCGTAGACGATGTAGCTGTGGCCGGTCACCCACCCGCAGTCGGCCGCGCACCAGTACACGTCGTCTTCGTGGATGTCGAAGATCATCCGGTGCGTGGCGGCCACCTGCGTCATATAGCCGCCCGTGGTGTGGGCGATGCCCTTCGGCTTTCCCGTCGTGCCGCTGGTGTACAGCAGATAGAGCAGATCCTCGGCATCCATGGGTTCGGGTTCACACTCGGCCGGCTGACCGGCCACCAACTCGTGGTACCAGATGTCTCGGCCCGGTTCGAACGCGTGGTCGTTCTCGCACCGACGAACGGTGACCACGTGCTCGATCGAGGGACACTGCGCCACGGCGGCATCGGCGTTGTCCTTGAGCGGGACGACGGTACCGCGCCGCCAGGCACCATCGGCCGTGATCAGCACCTTGGCCTCGGCGTCGTTGATACGGTCGCGCAGCGCCTCGGCGCTGAAACCACCGAAGACCACCGAGTGCGCCGCGCCGATCCGCGCGCACGCCAACATCGCGATCGGCAGCTCGGGCACCATGCCCAGGTAGATGTTCACCCGGTCTCCCTTGACCACCCCGAGCGACTTCAGCCCGTTGGCGAGCCGGCATACGTCCTCGTAGAGGTCGGCATAGGTGATCGTGCGGGTGTCACCGGGTTCGCCCTCCCAGTGGTAGGCGACCTTGTCGCCACCCCCGGCTTCCACGTGACGGTCCAGGCAGTTATAGGAAGCGTTGAGGGTGCCGCCCGAGAACCACCGTACCCACGGCGGCTCCCATTCCATCACCGAATCCCAGTGGGAGAACCACGTGAGCCGTTCGGCCTGCTCGGCCCAGAAGGCTTCGTGGTCGGCGTTGGCGCGATCGTAGATCTCCGCGTCATCGACGATCGCCCGTTCGACGAAGTCGGCCGGAGGGGGGAACACGCGCTCCTCGGAGAGTAGGGCCTCGATGTTCTGCTCGATGTCGCTCATCGATCCTCCCGGGTCGGCACGAACCAGCGAGGGGCATCGTACGCAGGATGGGCCGAACGCGCCCTCGATCCGAGGGGATGGCCGGACCAGGATCAACCTTGGCGACCTGCGCCGATGTGCTTGCACCGGGCTGTTCTGAGGGCCAGCATCGTGCGTGAGGCCGCCCCAGGGGCGGCCTCGAGGAAAGGAGGGCCAATGGCCGACGAGGGCTACTGCATGAAGTGTCGCGAGAAGCGGCAGTTCGAAGGCCAGGTCGTGACGTTGAAGAACGGGCGTCCCGCGGCACAGGGAACCTGTCCTGTGTGCGGCACGAAGCTCACGAAGATCCTGGGCATGGACGCCGCGAAGGCTCGCGGCTGGTCCCCGGCCTAGGCTCGTCCCGTCAATTCAGACGCGACAGCAACTGCTCGGGTGCGATCACGGTCGGACCCGGCGTGACACCCCGGTGGCGGGCCGCGAGGTCCGCCACCGTCGTCTGAGCGAACACGTCCTGCACCGCGCGAGCCACATCAGCCCAGAACCCTTGCAACCCACACTGCGAATCCTGGAAACACGTGTGGTCACTGGGCTCGAGGCAGAACATGGGGAAGATCTGGCCCTCGATGGCGTCGGCGATCTCGGCCATCGTGATCTCCTCCGGAGCGCGAGACAGACGGCATCCTCCACCGGCCCCGCGGAAGCTCTCCACCAACCCTGCCTTCGAGAGCGCCCCGAGCTGCTGCTCGAGGAACCGGAGCGGGATCTGCTGGCGCTCGGCGATCTCGCGGGCCGGCACCAGACCTTCCTCGTCCCGCCGCTGGGCGAGCTCGATCATGGCGCGCATGGCGTATTCGAGCTTCTGAGAGACCTTGAGCACGGAGAACCTCCTGTCCAGGCAGCGTAGGAGGGGGTTCCAGCCACGTCAACGCCTCAGCACCGCCGTTGCACCGTGATCAACTCCTGCATTTGGGGTATCAACGCGCTCATTTCGGGACCGATATCACCTGTAGGGGATCCACCCGTCCCCCGATAGGAGGACAAGGACCGCCATGGTCCGAGTACTGGTCATCGACGACGAGCCCGATGTGTTGTTGCTGTGCCGGGTCAACCTGGGACACGCCGGGTTCGAGGTGTTGGAAGCGCAGGACGGAGAGCATGGCATCGCCGATGCCGTGGCCGAGCGCCCCGATGCCATCGTGCTCGACCTCATGCTGCCGCGGATCGACGGGTACGAAGTGTTGCGCACCCTCCGTGGGGACGAGCGGACCAGCCTGACCCCGATCCTCGTGCTGAGCGCCAAGGCGCAGCGCGAGGATCGCCGTCGCTGCCTGGAGATGGGTGCCGACGAGTTCATCACGAAGCCGTTCTCACCGGAGGCGCTGGGCGAGGCGCTGCAACGGTTGACGGCGATGGATGTGGAGGCGCGATCGGCCGGTCGTACCGAGGCGCTGGGACAGATCGAGGACTAGGCCTCGGCGCCCGGATAGTCCGCGCCGATCACCACGACCAATTGCGTGTCCTCCGGGACCGCCGATTCGAATTCGGCTCCGAGGAGCTTGACGTCGGCACCGTCGAGGAACTCCTCCGCCATGTTCGTGGCGTTGGATTCGTTCTGCGCCGCATCGGCACCTCCACGGAAATACACCGTCGTCTTCGCGACGCCAGTGGTGGGAGCGTTCCCTGCTTCAGCGCCTTTCGTATAGCCCTCATCCTCGAGCATCTGTTGCACCTCAGCGGCCAAACCTGCCGTCGACGTGGCGTTCAACACCACGAAGGTGACGCCCTCGACCTCGGGTTCAGGCGTGTTCGCGGCATCCGTGGGGGTAGGGGATGTCGTGGTGGACGGCGAAGGTGAGAGTGACAACGAGGGCGACGGTGACGTTCCACCGACGGCGGCGACGTCACCGTCGGTGTCGAAACCGTTCAACAGGACCGCCACGCCGCCGACGACCAACGCCACCAGCACGATGAGACGAGCAGGAGACAGGTTCACGCGGGCCATCCTACCGTAGCGATCCTGGCCCCGATGCTGACCCGTCCGGCCCGGCTACGTGCGCACACCGAGCTGATCCGCGACCCTGCGCTGCCGCCTGGCCTCTCGCACCCGGCGGAGGCGGCGCACCAGCATGGGGTCGTACTCGAGTGCCTCGGGCGAGGACACGATGCGGTTCAGGAGCTGGTGATAGCGCGCCGGCGAGAAGCCGAACGTCTCGCGGATCGCGCGGTGCTTGGCGATCGGGAGCATCCAGCTCTCACGCTCGAAATCCAAGATCGCGCGCGCTCGGTCGTCGAGCGGCTGGGGCGGGGGCGAGCTGCTCACCTAGGCAGCGTATCGACGCTCGACCGCGGTGCAAGCACCCCGAGCGCCCGGTTGGACGCACGATTCCAGCTCGGTCCCCGATGAGCCGACAAGAGAAGGGAACCCACCCGAAGGGTGAGACGATAGCCTCAGGGCGAAGGAAGGCGAGTCCGGTGGTCGACGCGGCAGGCGGGCCGGCACGATCGCGAGCCGACGATGACGAGCCCCGCAGCGAGGGTTTCCGTTGGGGTGCGCAGCTCAACATGCTGCACAACCTGGCCGCGACCCTGAACACCTTCGATGACGTCCGAAAGATCGGCGAGTCGATCACGGCCGAGCTGCACACGATCATCGACTACCACAACTGCCGGGTCTACCTGCTGGAGCCCAACGGACACACTTTGACGCCGATCGCGTTCCGCGGCGAGCTGTTCGACGAGTACGGGCAGGAGACCCTGGATCAACTCGTCACCGAGATAGGCGAAGGCATGACCGGCTGGGTCGCCGAGCATCGAACGTCGTTGCTGACGCCCAACGCGCAGGAGGTGGCGTTCGCCGTCCAGATCGAAGGCACCGACGACATCCCGGAGTCGATGCTGCTCGTGCCCATGCTGGTGGGCGAACAGGTCGTCGGCGTGATCGTCCTCTCCAGCCTCGGGTACGGCAAGTTCGATGAGGAGGATCAACGATTGCTGGAGGTGTTGGCCGCTCACGCCGCTGTGGCCTTCGAGAACGCGAAGCTCCTGGGTGCCGAGCGTGAAGCGG
>JBKPMF010000274.1:0-7188 GCA_046732015.1 Actinomycetota bacterium | reverse complement strand
GAACCCACCTCCGTCGAAGTGGGCGCCGATGCCGAGCGCCGGAGTCCGGGAGGTGATCGCGACGTCCCCGCCGCGTTCTTGACCGGCGCGATCCTGGCCGCGGTCGCGTTGGTGTCCTTGCTGATCGGCAAGGGTGTGTTCGGCATCATCGCCGGCGCGGTGGTGCTACTGGCCCAGGGCGAGCTGTACGGCGTCATGGTGAAGCACCACCGTCAGCCGGCCACCGCCGTGGGGCTGGTGACCGGCGCGCTGATGCTCGCCGGCGCCTACTTCAAGGGCGAGGGCGCCGTGCTGGCGATGTTCGCGATGGGCGTCGTGGCCACCTTCCTGTGGTTCATGTCCAGCCCGGCGGCCACCCGCAAGGACACCGCGGTCAACATCGGGCTCACGATCCTCAACCTGGCGTGGATCCCGCTGCTGGGCGGCTACCTGTTCATCATGCTCGACGCGCCGAACGGCACCGATCTCGTCGTGGCCGTGATCGCCCTGACGTTCGTCTACGACACGGCCGCGTTCCTGTCCGGGTCGGTGTGGGGCGGACAGTTCTTCCCGCGGCCGCTGGCACCGAGCGTCAGCCCGAAGAAGTCGATCGAGGGCGTGATCGTCGGCACCCTGGTCACGATCCTCGTGTCCGTCACGCTGGTGTCGGCGTTCGTGGACGTGTTCCAGGACAAGCGGATCGAGACACTGCTCCTCGGCCTGGTGGTAGCTGCGGCGGCAACGTTCGGCGACCTCGCGGAATCGCTCCTGAAGCGCGATGTGGGCATCAAGGACATGAGCGGCATGCTGCCGGGGCACGGCGGGGTGCTCGACCGCATCGACTCGCTGCTGTTCGTGGCGCCGGCCACGTTCCTGTTCTTCCGGATCATCTTCACCTGAGTCCGGCGGTGTCCTCGCATGGGCCCAACAGCCCGGAATCCCGCCGTTCGTGCGGCCTCGGGGTAGGCTTCTCGCATGAAGTCCGTGACCATCCTGGGCTCCACCGGTTCGATCGGCACCCAGGCGCTCGATGTCGTGCGCCGCAACCCGGACCGCTTCAAGGTCGTGGGGCTTTCCGCGGCGGGCGCCAATCAGGAGCTGCTGGTGGGCCAAGTACGGGAGTTCCTGCCGCCGCACGTCGCGATCGCGGACGACCAGGCGGCTGCCGATGTGAAGGCGAAGATCGGTGCCCTCCCCGGCGTCGAGGTCATCGTCGGGCCTGACGCCGCCGAGCGACTCGCCGGAGAGACCGAGACCGACCTGGTGCTGAACGGGCTCGTCGGCTCGGCGGGGCTCGCGCCCACGCTCGCGACCCTGCAATCGGGCAAGACCCTCGCCTTGGCCAACAAGGAGTCGCTCGTCGTCGGTGGTGAGCTCGTCACCGACCTGATCAAGGGCGAGCCCGAACGCCTGCTGCCGGTCGATTCCGAGCACGCCGCGCTCGCGATGGCGCTGCGAGGCGAACGCAGGGAGGACCTCAAGCGTGTCGTGCTCACCGGGTCCGGCGGCCCGTTCCGAGGCTGGACCCGCAGCGAACTCGCGCGCGCCAGCGTGAAGGAAGCCCTGCAGCACCCCGTGTGGTCGATGGGCCCGAAGATCACGATCGATTCCGCCACCTTGATGAACAAGGGGCTCGAGGTGATCGAGGCGCACTACCTCTTCGACCTGGAGTACTCCGCGATCCACGTACTGATCCATCCCGAGGGCCTGGTCCACGCCATGGCCGAGTTCCGCGACGGCAGCCTGCGTGCGGAGATGGCCCAGCCCGACATGCGGCTGCCGATCCAGCTCGCCATGGCCTGGCCCGAGCGACTGTCCACCGGGGTGGAACCGGTGCCGCTCACCGAGAAGGCACTCACGTTCGAGCCGGTCGATCGAGAGGCGTTCCCCGCGGTCGACCTCGCCTACCGCGTCGGTGGCCTGGGCCTCACCTTCCCGGCGGTGATGAACGCCGCGAACGAGGTGGCCGTCATGGCCTTCCTCGAGGCCAAGATCCCACTGAACCGCATCGTCGAGCTGGTGCAGACCGTGGTCGACGAACATGAACCGGCGTCGGTGGTCTCCGTCGTGAACATCGAGCGCGCCGATACGTGGGCGCGCCAGCGGACGGCAGAGATCATCGAGGATCGCTAGCGAAGGACTTCCCCGGTGACCTGGCTCCTCGGCGTCCTCATCTTCTTCCCGTTCCTCACGGTCATCATCGCGATCCACGAGGCCGGGCACTTCTTCGCCGCGCGCCACTACGGCATGAAGGTCACCGAGTACTTCGTGGGGTTCGGTCCGTGGAAGCTGTGGTCCCGCCGCAAGGGTGAGTTGGAGGTCGGCGTCAAGGCGATCTGGGCCGGCGGCTACGTGAAGATCGCAGGGATGAACCCGTACGAGGAGAACCCGCCCGAGGACGCCCCGCGCCTGTACGGCGCCAAGCCACGGTGGCAGCGGGCGATCACGATCTTCGCCGGACCGGGCACCCATTTCGTACTCGGGGCGCTGATCTTCGCGTTCACCTTCTACTTCTTCGGCAACGTGAACGACCCGACGCCGCAGATCGGCCTGGCCAAGGTCGAGGCCACCATCGACGGTCAGGCCGCTCCCGCGTCCGTGGCCGGGTTACAGGTGGGCGACATCATCATCTCGGTGGGCGACACGGTCGACCCCACCAGCGAACAGCTCGCCACGATCTTCACCGATCAGGCCGAGGATCGGCCCGGTGTGCCGATCGACGTCACCGTGGACCGCGACGGGAACGTGATCGTGGTCCCCGTGGCGCCGGTGATGACCACGAACGAGGACGGCGATCCCACGGGCCGCATCGGCGTGGAGCTCCAGGTGGTCACCACCCGGATGGGACCGTTGACGGCGATCAAGGAGGGCGTCCTCGAGGTCGGTCGCACGATCGAGGAGTCCTTCCACCAGATCGCTCGGGTGTTCAGTCCGGCGGGCATCTCACGCACGTTCGGCCTGTTGTTCAACGACCAGGCGCGCGATCCGACGCGGGACTCCACCTCGGTGGTGGGCATCTCCCAGCAGGTGGGCTCGATCGGTTCCGACGGTGACTGGGCCGTGCTCTTGTACTTCTTCGGGTTCATCACCGTGTTCATCGGGTTGATCAACCTGCTGCCGCTGCCACCGTTCGACGGTGGACACCTCGCCGTGCTGTTGATCGAGAAGATCCGCGGAGGCCGGGCGATCGACATGCGCAAGCTGATCCCGGTCTCGGCGACGGTGCTCGCGTTCTTCGTCACGTTCGTGGTCGCCACGATGATCCTGGACGTCACGAAACCCTTCGCCGTGCCCTGATCGCTAGCCTCGTTGCGGCGCAGGGCAACACGATTTCTCAACACCACCTCGGTCCGCCCGCCACACCGCACGACTACGATTCCCCCATGAGCGAACAGACCGTGTTGGTGGTCGACGACGAAGAAGCGATCGCGGAAGCCGTCCGCGCGAGGCTCGAGAGCGAGGGGTATCGGGTCTTCGTGGCCGATGACGGACCCCAGGCGATCGAACTCCACGCAGAGCATCATCCTGACCTGGTCGTGCTCGACCTGATGCTCCCGGGCATGGACGGGCTCGAGGTCTGCAAGCAGATCCAGCGCGACGGATGGACGCCCGTCCTCATGCTGACCGCGAAGGCCGAGGAAGCCGACAAGGTGGTGGGCTTCGCGGTCGGCGCCGACGACTACCTCACCAAGCCGTTCAGCCTCCGCGAGCTCGCCTCCAGGGTGAAGGCCATCCTGCGCCGGATGGAGCGCATCCGCTCCACGCACGACGATGGCCCGCTCGACCGGGGTGGCATGGTGATCGACGCGAACCGCCGCCGCGTCTCGGTCGACGGGGACGAGGTCGGACTCACCCCGCTCGAGTTCGAGATCCTCTTGAGCCTCGCGCGTGATCCCGGCGTCGTGATGTCACGCGACCAGCTGATGGACCGTGTGTGGGGCTACCGTGACTACGCGGGCGGCCGTGTCGTCGACTCCCACGTCGCGCGCATCCGCCGCAAGCTGCACGAGGACGGCAACGAGCCACGGTTCATCCGCACCGTGCACGGCGTGGGGTACGCCTTCCAGGAAGGGTCGTGAGCGCCAGGCCGCTCGAGAAGCTGCCCACGATCCGGGGCAAGCTCGGTTCCACGATCGTCGTCGCCGTCGGCATCACGATCTTCATCTCCTATGCGCTGATCGGGTTCGCGCTGCGGAACTCGCCACGCGACTCCGAGGCGATCGACGCCCTCGCGATGGCTCGCAAGGTGGCGAGCGGCGAGGTGAGCGACCCTCCCGCGGGCACGATGATCGTGCGACGTTCGGCCACCGGGGAGCTCACCGTCTCGGGCGAGAACCTGGGCATCTTGCCGCCGATCTTCGAAGATGGCGTGCCGCACTGGGGGGTGGTGGGCCGGAACGTCTACGCCTCCCTGCCGCTGGGCGATGGATCGTGGGTCACGGTGTTGACGCCCTCGCCCACCCGAGGGTTCCTGGGGCGGGTTTCGGCGACGCTGGGGTTCCTGCAGAGTCTGTGGTGGCAGTTCCTCCTGGCCGGCACGATCGCTGCGGTGATCGCCCTGGGCATCTCGCGATGGCTCGCTCGCGGCATGACCCAACCGCTCCGCGATATGGCTGCGGCCGCTCGGCGGATGGAGACCGGTGACTACACCGTTCGGGTCCACACCACGAGCCGCGACGAGGTGGGCCAGCTCGCCACGGCGTTCAACCGGATGAGTCAGGAACTGGAGAACCTGGAGACCTCCCGGCGAGACCTCGTCGCCAACGTCTCCCACGAGCTGAAGACGCCGATCACGGCGATCCGGGCCCACCTGGAGAACCTGCTGGACGGGGTGGAACAGCCCAACCCCGAGACGCTCCAGGTGATGCTGGCGCAGTCCGAACGGCTGGGCCGCCTGGTCGAGCAGCTCCTCGATCTGTCGAAGCTCGAATCCGGCGAGGTGCCGCTGCGCCGGGAGGGCGTGCCGCTCGGCCCCGTGGTCCGTGAGGTCATCTCCGAGATCGATGTCGCTCGCGCCGACCGAGGCGTCGCCGTCCAAAGCGACGTGCCCGACGATCTGCCCACGGTCGACGCCGACCGCGAACGACTGCACCAGGTGTTGTTCAACCTGGTCGACAACGCGATCAGGTTCACGCCCGCCGGGGGAGAAGTACGGATCGAGGCACACCGTCACGATGGATCCGTGGAAGTCAGCGTGGCCGACACCGGGGTCGGCATCCCCGCCGAGGCCCTGCCCCGGCTGTTCGAGCGGTTCTACCGGGTCGACAGCGCCCGTGCCCGTGGGGACGGTGGCACCGGCATCGGCCTCGCGATCGCCCGTTCCGTGGTGGAGGCGCACGGGGGCACGATCAGCGCCGAGAGCGAACCCGGCCACGGTAGTACCTTCACCTTCGATCTCCCGGTCGCCGAAGCGGCCAAGAACAGGAGGGACCCTTGAAGTCGACCACGACGACGGTGACGATCGCCGCACCGGAGCGCTACGCCTACCTCGATCTCACCGAGGACCTGCAGCGAGCGATCAAGGACGCCGGCGTCACCGAAGGCGCCGCGATCGTCTTCTGTGCCCACACCACGTGCGCCTTGCTGATCAACGAATGGGAGGACGGCGCCATGGCCGACTTCCGGCGGCAGATGACCGACCTGGTGCCGCACGACGGGGTCTACTACCGGCACGACGACCTCGAGGTCCGCACGCAGAACCTCAACCCGGACGAGCGCGTCAACGGTCACGCCCACGTCAAGGCGATGCTGCTGTCGGCGACCTCGCACGCGATCCCGGTGGTATCGGGCGAGCCGGGTTTCGGCACGTGGCAGCGGCTGATCTTCTTCGAGATGGACGAACCGAAGGACCGCACGATCACCTTCCACGTGTTCGGGTCGTGATCGATCTGCTGTTCCGGCTCGCCCGTAGACTGGGAGGACGATGACGATCACCCGCCGCGCGACGCGCCAACTCCACATCGGGGGCGTCGCCATAGGCGGTGACGCCCCGGTCTCGATCCAGTCGATGACCACCACGAAGACCGCCGACATCAACGCCACGCTGCAGCAGATCGCCTCGCTCGTGGCGTCGGGGGTGGACATCGTCCGGGTCGCCGTCCCGCACTGGGAGGACGCCGAAGCGCTCGTGGCCATCGCGGCGAAGTCCACCGTTCCGGTGGTGGCCGACATCCATTTCCAGTGGAAGTACGCGATGGCGGCACTGGAGGCCGGGATCCAGGGCCTGCGCATCAATCCCGGCAACATCAAGTATCAGGACAAGGTCCGGCTGATCGCGCGCGAAGCGAAGGCGCGCGGGGTGCCGATCCGGATCGGCGTCAACGCGGGCTCCCTCGAGAAGGATCTGCTCGCGAAGTACGGCACGCCCACCCCCGCGGCGCTCGTGGAATCCGCGATGAACGAGGCGCGCATCCTCGAGGACGAGGACTTCTTCGACATCAAGATCAGCGTGAAGCACTCCAACCCGCTGGTGATGATCGAGAGCTATCGGATGCTCGCCGAGCAGTGCGACTATCCGCTGCACCTCGGGGTCACCGAGGCGGGTCCCATGCCACTCGGCGGCGTGAAGAGCGCCGTGGGGATCGGCACCTTGCTCGCCGAAGGCATCGGCGACACGATCCGCGTCTCCCTCACCGACGATCCGGTGGAAGAGGTGAAGGTCGCCAACTCGATCCTGCAGTCGCTGGGGCTCCGCAAGCGAGGGCTCGACCTCGTCGCGTGCCCGTCGTGCGGCCGGGCCGAGGTCAACGTGCTCGAACTCACCCAGAAGGTCAACGCGGCCATCGAGAGCGAGAAGTTCACCGTGCCGATGCGGGTCGCCGTCATGGGGTGCGTGGTGAACGGGCCCGGTGAAGCGCGAGAGGCCGACGTCGGGATCGCTTCGGGGGCTGGGCTGGGATTCATCATCCGCCAGGGCGAGGTCGTGGCGAAGGTTCCCGAGGACGAACTCGTGGACGCCCTGCTCACCGAGGCGAGGAAGGTGGCCGCCGAGAAGGTGGCCGCCGGCGAGTCCGCCGACTGAACCTCGGTCAAGGCCCTCCAGTCGAACGCCGCCTGTGGCCGATACCCTCATCAACAATGACGCGACGAACGATCGGCCTCCTCGCCCTGGTCCTGTCGGCTGCACTCGTGGTCCCCGCCTCCGTGGCGGCCCAGGGGGGGGGCCCCCCCCCCCCCCCCCCCCCCCCCCCCCCCCCGGGGAAGGGGTGG
>JBKPMF010000273.1:0-8011 GCA_046732015.1 Actinomycetota bacterium | reverse complement strand
CGTTCAAGATCTTGCCGCGGATGGGCAGGATGGCCTGGGTGGCGCGGTCGCGGGCGCTCTTGGCCGAACCGCCGGCCGAGTCGCCCTCGACGATGTAGAGCTCGCACGAGGCGGGATCCGACAGCTGGCAGTCAGCGAGCTTGCCGGGGAGCGACCCGCTCTCCAGGAACGACTTGCGTCGCGTGAGGTCGCGCGCCTGTCGTGCGGCGATGCGCGCCTTCGCGGCGCTCGAGGCCTTCGTGAACACGCGCTTGGCGTCGCCGGGGTGCTCCTCGAGCCACGTGGTGAGCTGGGCGTTGACGGTGGTCTCGACCAGGGAGCGCATCGAGGCGTTCCCCAGCTTGGTCTTCGTCTGGCCCTCGAACTGCGGGTCGCGGAGCTTCACCGACAGGATCGCGATGAGTCCTTCGCGAACGTCCTCGCCGATCAGGTTGTCGTCCTTCTCCTTGATCAAGCCCTTGGCCCGAGCCCAGCGGTTCAGCACGTTGGTGAGGGCCTTCTTGAGGCCCTCCTCGTGCATCCCGCCCTCGTGCGTGTTGATCGTGTTGGCGAACGAGTAGAGGGACTCGGTGTAGCCGGTGGTCCACTCCATGGCCACCTCGACCTCGCCGTCGTCGCCCTTGGTCTCGATGGCGATCGGCTTGTTCACCGACTCCTTGCCCTGAGCCAGGTACTTCACGAAGTCCACGAGACCGCCGTTGGCCTTGAAGGTCTCCTCGGCGCGTGGGGACTCGCGTTCGTCGAGCAGCTTGATCTCGACGCCCTTGTTGAGGAACGCCAGCTCGCGCAGCCGCTCCGCCAACGTCTCGCGCTTGAACTCCAGGGTCTCCACGAAGATCTCGGGGTCGGGCCAGAACCGCACCAGGGTGCCGGTCTTCGTGGTGGCCTTGCCCTTGGTGAGCTTCGCGAGCGGCTTGCCGCGCTCGTAGGCCTGGCTCCAGGTGAACCCGTCGCGGGAGACCTCGACCTCGAGCTTCTCGCTGAGCGCGTTCACGACCGAGACGCCCACGCCGTGCAGCCCGCCCGAGATGGCGTAGCCGCCGCCGCCGAACTTGCCGCCCGCGTGCAGCACCGTGAGGACCACCTCGACGGCGGGACGTCGGTCCTTGGCGCCGGGGATCGGCTTGACCGGGATGCCCCGTCCGTTGTCGAAGCAGCTGACCGAACCGTCTGCGTAGATCGTGACCACGATCTTGTCGGCGAAGCCGGCCATGGCCTCGTCGATCGCGTTGTCGACCACCTCCGACACCAGGTGATGGAGACCGCTGGCGCTGGTGGTTCCGATGTACATACCCGGTCGCTTTCGGACCGGTTCGAGTCCTTCGAGGATCTGGATGTTGCCGGCGTCATAGCCGCCGGTCTTCTTCGTCTTGGTTGCCAACGAGCCTCCGATTCCGGACCGCGCGGCACCCAAACCGAGACGCAACGACGTGCCGGGGGTGTGCGCGGGAAAGGTCGCACCGAACTGCTGACATTCTACCCGACGGGACCGACCTCCGACCGGGAACGAAGTGCCGAAAAAGTGCCTTCTAGCTGCGGTTTCGCACGATGATCCGGATCGCCGTCACCCGGTCTCCGCCCAGAGCCTCGTCGGCCTTCAGCCGGATCTGTTCGGCCAGGAACGTCGCCTGGGCTCCCCACGGGCCGGTCGACACCCCGACGGTCAGGACGCCCTCCTCGAAGGCCACCGGCGCGGTCTCGGCGGCGAGGCGTTCGCCCACGATGGACGGCCACTTCGAGGCGAGTTCCGCCACCGGCATCCCCCGGCTGAACACCTCCCGGCGCATGAGGTCGTCGACGATCGAGCCGATGCTGACGGCGTCCTCGGACCGGCGTTCCTTCCGGCCGCCGAACCCCTTGGCCTCGGGCATCTCAGGCGCTCCTGGGGGTCACGGTGCCGGCGTGCACATCCCACACGGCGTGCGCTGATGCAGGGACGTCGGCTTCGTCGGCCACCGAGATGAACACCTGACCCGGACGCGAGGCGAGGTGCTCGCCGATCTGGTCGCGCCGCGTGGGATCGAGCGCGCTGAACGGATCGTCCACCAGGAACACGGGCGGCTCCCCCAGCTCCTTCGTGACCGCGGTGGCGAGACCCGCGCGCAGGCACAGCGCCGTGGCCCACGTTTCGCCGTGCGAGCCCGCGGCCCTCGCGCCGAGGTCTCGAACCGCCAGCGTGAGGTCGTCGCGGTGCGGTCCCACCAAGGACGTGCGTCGCTGCAACTCGTCGCGGCGGCGCTCCCCGATGCGATCGCGGTAGGCCTGCTCGAGATCGGCGGCATCCCAGACGTTGGGGGCGTAGGTGCAACCGAGTTCATAGCCCGCGAGGTGGACGAACTCGTCGCTGGCGTGGGGCGCCAATCGTTCGATCGCCTCGGCGCGCGCCTGGATCACGGCCGACCCGGCCTGGATCAGCTCCTCGTCCCAGGCCTCCATGCCGGGGGGCGTGCCTGAACCCTCCCATTCCTTCAGCAGCCGGTTGCGTTGGCGCAGGCTGCGGTCGTAGGCCGTGAACAACCCTTCTTTGAGTGGCCACAGCGCGATCACCGCCTCGTCCATGAACGTGCGGCGCTTCGAGGGATCCCCGATCACGATCGGCAGGTCGAACGGGCCGAACAACACCGCGCGCACCTGACGGCGAAGATCCCGTTTGCGCCGAACCGGCGACCGGTTGACCTTGACCTTGCTGGCGCCCTGGGTGGGGATCTCGACCTCGACCAGCACCCGGCCGTTCTCGGTCTCGAACTCCCCGCGTGTGTAGGCCGCCTCGGCCCCCTGTCGCACCAACGGCGCGTTCGTCGAGGTCCGCGGCGATCCCAGCGCATACAGGAAGTGGATGCCCTCCAGCAGGTTGGTCTTGCCCTCCCCGTTCGGACCTACCGCCACGATCAGGCCGTCGGGCATGGGGTCGAGCTTGGTCAGCTGGTGGTTGCGGAAATCACGCAGTTCGACCCAGGACAGGCGCATGACTCAGCGCATGATCTCAGGGGGAATCGACCGGCGCCGACGTGCTAGGACACCGCCGCGGGCAGCCGCACCGGCATGACCAGGTACGTGAACTCGTCGCCGTCGCCGCGGACGACCCCCGGCTTCAGCCCGTCGCGCACATCCAGCCGGATCATCTCCCCGTTGGCGGCGGTGAGCCCGTCGGCCAGGTACTGCGGGTTGAACGCCACGGTGAGGTCCTCGCCCTCGTAGCGCGCCTCCACGGTCTCGACCGCCTGGCCGAGGTCGGGGCTGGAGCTGGAGAGCTTCACGCCCAGCGCGTTGAACTCCAGGCGCACCGGGGTGGTGTCGCGGGCCAGCAGGCCCACGCGCCGGACGGCGTCGAGCAGCTGCTGACGCGAGATCGTGAGACGGCTCTCGTGCTGGTCGGGCAGCAGCTGGCGGTAGTTCGGGAACTCGCCCTCGATCAGTCGGGACGTGAGCGTGAGCTCGCCGATCTTGAACGCCACCTGCGACTCGTCGAGGAAGATCTCGATCGTCGCCTTCTCGTCGGCGGCGGCCGCGCGACCGGCCTCGGTCAAGGCGCGCTCCGGGACGATCGCCTTGCCCTCCCCGTCGGCCGTGGCGACCAGGTCGCGGACCGCCAGCCGGTAGGAGTCGGTGGCGACCATGACGACGCCCTCACGGCTCACCTCGATCAGCACGCCCGTCAGCACGGGGCGGGCCTCATCGCGCGAGGCGCCACGGGCGGCCTGGCTGACGGCCTCAGCGAACGCGCCAGCCTCGGCCGTGATCTTCGTGCCGGTGGGCTCCTGCAGGCCGGGGAAGTCCTCAGCAGGCAGCAGCCGGAGCGTGCCTTCGTATGCGGCGCAGCGGATATGAGCCTGCGACTGGTCGGTCTCGAAGTCAACCGGCGCGGCCGACAACGATTTCACCGTGTCGCCGAGCAGGCGGGCCGGCACCAGGGCGATCCCCGGCTCGGACACCTGGACCTGCGTTGCCAGACGGGCCGAGACCTCGAGATCGGTGGTGGTGAGCGTGAGCCGCCCGTCGTCGGTGGCCTCGATCAACACGCCGGTCAACGCCGGGATGCCGGGCCGCGAGGAGACCCCGCGTTGAACGGTCTGCAACGCCTCGGACAGGGCATCGCGATCACATCGGAACTTCACGGTGTCCACCCCCTGATGCTTCTGCTTGAAGTAGTACTCCAAGAACGGTTGTAGTAGGTCCTGTGGAAAGGTGCACAGAGGCACCGTTCCTGCAGCGTAACCGGGGTGTCCGACATGTGGACAACCCGTGGGGAAAACGTGTCGCTCCACCTGGAGCCCTCAGATGACGCGGATCTGTCCACCGCAGGCGCGGAGGTTATCCACACGGTGTCGACGTTCATACGGCGCTCCGAACGCGCCCGCGGATGATGCGGGTGAGGTCCTGGACCTGCCGGAAGGTGGCGTCGCGGGCACGCATCTCGTCCTCGACCTTCTTGATCCCGTGCAGGACGGTGGTGTGATCGCGTCCGCCGAAGATCTCGCCGATCTTCACCAGCGACAGCCCTGTGCATTCGCGCGTGAGGTACATGGCGATGTGACGGGCCTGCGTAAGCGGTCGCGAACGCGACTTCGACATCAGGTCGGCGGTGGAAAGCGTGAAGTACTTCGCGGTCTCCTCCAGGATCAGCGGCGGCGGGATCTCGTTCTCCGTTTGGGGGATGAGGTCCTGCAGCGCGCGTTCGGCGAGCTCCTGATCGATCACCTGGCCGGTGAGCTCCGACCAGGCCACCACGCGCACGAGGGCACCCTCGAGCTCACGCACCGATTGGTCGAACTTGGACGCGACGAATTCGATGACATCCGCTGGGACGGTGATGGTGTCGCGTTCGGCCTTGAGCTGCAGGATCGCGATCCGCGTCTCCAGGTCGGGCGGCTGGACGTCCACGCACAAGCCCCATCGGAACCGGCTCACCAAGCGGTCTTCCAGGCCGCTCAACTCGTGCGGCGGGCGATCGGAGGCGATCACGATCTGTTTCCCGGCGCCGTGCAGGTGGTTGAACGTGTGGAAGAACTCGGTCTGGGTCTCCTCGCGCTTGGCCAGGAACTGGATGTCGTCGACCAGGAGCACATCCACCTCGCGGTAGCGCTGGCGGAAGGCATCGCCCCGGCGTTCGCGCACCGCCTTGATGAACTCGGTCACGAACTGCTCGGAGGTGACGTACTTCACGCGCAGGGCCGGCGCCAATCGGTACATGTGGTGGCCGACCGCGATCAGCAGGTGGGTCTTGCCCAGGCCCACGCCGCCGTAGATGAACAGGGGGTTGTAGGCCGTGGACGGCGGCGCTTCGGCCACCGCCATCGCCGCGGCGTGCGCGAACCGGTTGCTGGGTCCGGGCACGAACGCGTCGAACGTGTAATTGGGGAACGGTAGTCCCGGTGCGCCAAGCGCATGATCGGGCACCAAGGCCCGGGTCGTGGCGACCGGTGGCGGTGCGCCGACCGCGGCGTAGGCCGCAGGGGGGCGAGCCTCGGGGTCGGTGGCCGGCGCACCGGCCTGGCCCTCGGCGCTCGTCCGCAGAGACTCGTTCACCTCGAGTTCGATCTTGACTGGGTGGCCGGCGGCTTCGGCAGCAGCCTCCTCGATCAGGTGAAGATGGTTGTGCTGCAGACGTTCCTTTACCAACGGACTGGGCACCGCCAGCGAGAGCGCCTGATCGGTGAGCGCCACCGCGCGGACATCGTCGAACCACATGACGATCGTGGTCTCGGGGAGGTCGACGCGAGCGCGCTCCAGGACATGCGCCCAGGCTTGCCCCGCTTCGTGTTCGGAGAACGCTACCGCCATGCCGTATCCACAGGACCTTTCCACAATGGTGGAAAACCCACGCTCGGGAAGTTGTCGTGACGCCGGTCCGATCAAGGTCCGGGACGCCGGGGGGGAGGCGGAGCGCACGATAGCACAGCGTTTTTCGCGCACACCCGGACATGACGGGGTCTTGACACTCTTTCTGTTGTCAACGCCTTTGTCCTGCGATGTTGCTGGCCCGTATACTTCCGGGCGCCGGCGGTTCGCGCCGGCTTTCGAACGACACGAGGACTTCGACCATGGCCAAGGGCAAGCGTACCTACCAGCCCAACAACCGCCGCCGCGCCCGCCGCCACGGCTTCCGCCTTCGCATGCGTACCCGCGCCGGCCGTTCCATCCTGAAGGCCCGCCGCCGCAAGGGCCGCGCGCGTCTCACTCCCACCCACTGACGCCCAGGTGCACGCTTCGCAGGTGCGCCGGGTGTACCGGGAGGGCCGCCGATCACGAGGAGACCGGGTGGTAGTGTTGCTCGCGCCCGGCTCGGGATCGCTCGCGGTCGTCGCGGCGCGCCGCATCGGCGGTGCGGTGCAGCGCAATCGAGCTCGGCGCATCCTGCGGGAGGCCTGGAGGCAGGTTCCGCCGCAGGTCAGGGACACATCTGACGCCGTCCTGGTGGCTCGCGAGGCTATCCGGGGCGCCAAGACGCAGGATCTGGTGGCCGAGATGGAGCAGCTGCTCGAGGTGCAGGCTTGATCGCCGCGCGCCGCATGCTGTGGGCGGCCGGCGCGCCCGCCCGGGCCGCACTCGTCGCGATCGTCACGGCCTATCGCGTGGTGCTGTCGGGTTGGCTCGGGGGCCAGTGTCGGTTCGCTCCTACCTGCAGCCACTATGCCGAGCAGGCCATCCGCACGCACGGCGCTGTCAAGGGTTCTGCGCTTGCAACCTGGAGGGTGTTGCGCTGCAACCCGTACGGGAAGGGTGGCCTCGACCCCATCCCGCCCGCGAGCCATCCGTGGACGTATGAGAACGTCACACGCAAGCTGGAGACGTTAGGCGCCGTGCCAAGTGAATCGCCAAAAGAAGTGAAAGTCTGACCATGCTCTCGTCCGCCATCCCCGTCGTCGGCGAACTCTTCCAGTGGCTGCTCAACTCGATCGGTTGGGTCCTGGCGAAGATCTACGACTTCGTCCCCAACTACGGCGTCTCCATCATCATCCTGACGCTGATCATCCGATTCATCCTGTTCCCGCTCGGCGTCAAGCAGATCAAGTCGATGCAGCACATGCAGGCCATCCAGCCGAAGATCAAGGACATCCAGAAGAAGTACAAGGGGAACAAGCAGAAGGCCCAAGAAGAGACGATGAAGCTCTACAAGGAGGCCGGGGTCAACCCGTTGGGTGGCTGCCTCCCCGTGTTGGCCCAGTTCCCGATCCTGATCTCGATGTACGCCGTGATCCGGGCGCCCGCGCTCCTCGGGCTCGACGCGGCCGGCGAGCCCGTCGCCGAGGGCCAGCCCGCGGCAGCATACGAAGTGATGAACAACCACCTGCCCGTGAACAGCCAGCTCTTCGCCGACACGATCCAGCACGAGCACACGAGCCTGATCATCGTGAACCTGCAGTGCTCGGCCGCACAGGCCGGCACCCAGGCGCCGATCAAGGACACCCAGGGCACGCAGGTCACCGCGGGCAAGCCCCTCGTGAACGGCGAGGACAACCCCATCGTGGGCGTCGACGACCAGACGTTCGTGTCGAAGCCAGCGCTGGACTGCGGCGATTCCTCCACGGACAAGATCGCCTACATCGCGATGCTGTTGTTCATGGTCGCCACCACCTTCTATCAGCAGCGACAGATGCAGAAGGCGAGCCCGCCCAACGCCGCCTCCTCACAGCAACAGGCGATCATGAAGGTCATGCCGCTGTTCTTCGGGTTCATCGGCTTCACCTTCCCCGCGGGGCTGGTCCTGTACTGGACCACGTCCAACCTATTCCAGATCGGTCAGCAGACCCTCCTGCTTCGTGCCGGCCACATCGGGCCCGACGCTCTTGAGAAGCGCATGGCCGAGCAAAAGGAGCGGCAGGCCAGTCGAGGCGACGAGCCGGCGAAGAAGGGCATCATCGGCTCCATGTTGGCCCGCGCCGAAGACGAGCGGAAACGCCGAGAGGCCACGGGCGGCAAGCCCAGCGGGTCGAAGGGCACCGGAGCCAAAGGGTCGGGCACTCGCGGCTCGAACCCCCGCGGCACGGGGAAGGGCAGCACCGCGAAGGGG
>JBKPMF010000272.1:0-4368 GCA_046732015.1 Actinomycetota bacterium | reverse complement strand
GATCAGGACCGGGCCACGATCGTGGTCCATGCCGACATCGACGTGCTCGAGGGCGTCGACACCAACGCCGTGATCGAAGACGGGCCGGTGATCGGAGGCTCCACGGCGCAGCGGCTGCTGTGCAACGCGCGGGTCCAGATGGTGCTCGAACGACCCGACGGCACGGTCGCGGGGGTGGGGCCACTCTCCCGTGAACCGTCCGGGTGGATGTTGCGTCAACTCCGGCATCGTGACGACGCCTGCCGGTTCCCCGGCTGTGACGCCCGGCGGTTCACGCAGGCCCACCACATCGAATGGTGGTCGCGCGGAGGAACCACCGATCTCGACAACCTCATCCTCGTCTGCTCGTTCCATCACAAGCTGGTGCACGAGCACGGGTGGTCCATCACGCGCACCGACGGCGGCGACGTCGCCTGGCACCGGCCCAGCGGCGTCCGCTACCGCGCAGGTCCCGATGAGGGGGTGGCGTGAGCGCGAGCGGCGAGCGCAGGCGGCTCGCCCAGGGACCAATGGTCGACGGCGGCCTCGGCGAAACCCAGCAGTTGCCGCTGAGCCGCCGATGTCGCCGCCACCACGTCCGCGGGTATCGGCATGTCGTCGCGCGGCCGGATCCACCGGTAGGCGTACGCCAGGAATAGCACCCTGCGGGTGATGTGGCTCGTGTTGGGGCTGCGCATGTGCCAGAGGCGGCGATCGAACATCACGGCGTCGCCCGCGGCCGCCAGGATGGGCTGGGCGCCCGGCAGATCGTTCGACCCGTCGGCGGGCGGCTCCATCCGGTCGGTCCGTTGTGAGCCGGGCAGCACCACCAGGTTCCCCCGACCCGGCCTCGACACGTCGGACAGGAAGAACGCCACCTTCACCGACAGCCGCGGCCGCGGGGAGGTCTCCAGGTCACGGTTCACCACGCCTCCGTCCTGATGCCACAGCCACACGTCGCGGGGCGCCTCGACGCCGGGGTGGACGTCCAGGTGGCAGTGGTAACAGTGGATGTTGTCGCCCAGCACCTGGCGCACCAGCGGCAACGTGGAACGATGGTCAAGCAGCTTGACGAATGACGGATCGTCGCCGAGGAACGCCAACCGATGCAGCATCGTGCCCTCGGAGCCATGTTCTGCCGCCACCCGGTCCACTGCTCGACGGTAACGCCTCACCTCCGGATCCGAGAGCGCGCCGTTGATCCGGACGAACCCGTCGCGTTCGAAGCGCTCGCGCAGCGTTGGACGGGCCAACGGTGGGATCGCGGTGAGCGGTGCGGTCATGGTCTTCGCCCCTTCCGTGAGCGTCGACCGTTCGATGCTTCGGGTGTGCCCTCCGTTGCGCGCCTTACGACGCGGCGCCCACCCGGTCACCGGCCTCCTTGACGGCACGGAACACGGTCTCGCCGATGTCGGCGGGGTTGCGCACCACCCGGTGACCGTGGCCTTCGATCGCGTCGAGCTTGGCGTTGGCGGTATCGGACTCGCCGGCGATCACCGCGCCCGCGTGCCCCATGCGCCGCCCGCGCGGCGCCGAGACCCCGGCGATGAAGGCCACCAACGGCTTCGACATGTACTGCGCTGCCCACGCGGCCGCTTCGACCTCCTGCTGGCCGCCGATCTCCCCGATCATCACGACCACGTCGGTCTCGTCGTCGTTCTCGAAGGCTTGCAGCACCGTCTTGAAGTCGGTGCCGTTCACGGGGTCGCCGCCGATGCCCACGCACGTTGATTGCCCCAGGCCGCGAGCGGTCATCTGCGAGACCGCCTCGTAGTTGAGTGTGCCGCTCCGTGAGACCACCCCCACGCGTCCCGGCAGGTAGATGTGGCTCGGCATGATGCCCACCTTGCACTCGCCGGGGGTGATGATGCCGGGGGAATTCGGCCCGATGATGCGCGTCGAACGCCCGGCGAGGTAGCGCTTGGTACGGACCATGTCCTGGACGGGCACCCCGTCGGCGATGATCACCGCCACCCCGACGCCGGCCTCGGCGGCCTCCAGCAGCGAATCCGTCGCGAGCGCCGGCGGCACGAAGATGCCCGAGACATCGGCGCCGGTCTCCTCGACCGCCTCGGCCACGCTGTTGAACACGGGCAACCCCAGGTGGGTGGTGCCGCCCTTGCCCGGGGTGACGCCGCCGACGACCTTCGTCCCGAACGACATCGCCTCTTCGGCATGGAACGTGGCGTGCTGCCCGGTGAAGCCCTGGATGATGACCTTCGAGTCCCGGTCTACGAACACGCTCATGCCGGCACCCCCTCCGCGCTCGCCGCGTGGACCGCCTTGGCAGCGGCGTCGTCGAGGTCGTCGGCCTGGATCAGGGCCAGGCCACTCTCGTCCAGGATCGTCCGCCCTTCCTCCACGTTGGTACCGGCCAGGCGCACGATCACTGGGACGTCGATCGACTGGTTGCGCGCCGCCTGCACCACGCCCTGAGCGATCCAGTCACACCGGTTGATGCCGGCGAAGATGTTCACGAGGATCGCCCGCACGTTGGGGTCCTGCAGCACGATCCGGAAGGCGTTCGCGATCTTCTCGGGACTGGCGCCACCGCCCACGTCGAGGAAGTTCGCCGGACGCCCGCCATGGTGCACGATGGCGTCCATCGTCCCCATCGCCAGGCCGGCGCCGTTCACGATGCAACCCACCGAACCGTCCAGCGCGATGTAGTTGAGCCCGTGGCCGGTGGCCTCGACCTCCTTGGGGTCTTCCTCCTCGAAGTCGCGCAGCTCCACCACGTCGCCCTGGCGGAACAAGGCGTTGTCGTCGAAGCTCATCTTCGCGTCGAGGGCGACCAGGTCGCCGTCCTCGGTCTCGATGAAGGGATTCACTTCGAGCATCAGGCAGTCCAGGTCGCGGAACAGGCGGTACATGCGCTTGAGCAAGCGTGTGAACGAGGCGGTGCGGTTGCCCAGCCCGATCGCGGTCGCCACCTTGCGGCACTGGAAGTCCAGCAATCCCACGCCGGGGTCCACGTACTCGGTGTGGATCGCCTCCGGGTGGGACCCGGCGACCTCCTCGATGTCGACGCCGCCCTCAGCGCTGGCGATCACGACGATCCGCTGCGAATCGCGGTCCACCACCAATGAGAGGTAGAACTCCCGCTCGATCCGCGATGCACGCTCGACCAGCACGCGGTTGACACGCTGTCCCTCGGGGCCGGTCTGCGCCGTGACCAACGTGGAACCCAGCATCTGATCGGCGATCGCCGCGATCGCATCGGGGGAGGTGCCCAGCTGCACGCCGCCGGCCTTGCCGCGACCACCAGCATGGATCTGGGCCTTCACCACCCAACGCTGGCCGCCGAGCTCCTCGGCGATCCGAGCGGCCGCCTTCGACGTGTAGACCACCTCGCCTCGAGGCGTGGTCACCCGATAGCTGCGAAGCAGCTGCTTGGCCTGGTACTCGTGGATATCCATCTGCTGCTCCTTACGACCTGGTGGTGATCTGTTCCACCTGGCGGATCAGGTTCTCCGCCATACGGATCGAAGCGGCATCGATGAGCCGTCCGTCGAGCGAGACGGCGCCCCTGCCCTCCTTCGCCGCGTCCTCCATGGCCTGGAGGATCCGGCGTGCGCGTTCGACCTCGTCCTCGGACGGGGAGAAGACCTCGTTCGCCGACTCGATCTGTGACGGGTGGATCGCCCACTTGCCCTCGCAGCCCAGCGCCGCGGCGCGCCTCGCGGCACTGCGGTAACCGTCGGGATCGTTGAAGTCGCCGAACGGGCCGTCGATCGGACGCAGACCTTCGGCGCGGCACGCCGCCACCATCCGGCTGATCCCGAAGTGCCATTGATCGCCCCAATGGATCTCGCGCGCCCCCGTCTGCGGCAGCGGATCGGTGAGCACCGAGTAGTCGGGGTTGGCCCCTCCGATGTTCGTGGTGCGCGCACGCACGGACGCGGCGTAGTCGGCGACGCCGAACACCATCGCCTCGAGCCGGTCGGGCCGCGCCCGGCTGATCGCCTCGACGTTGGCCATGCCCGCGGCGGTCTCGATCAGGATGTGGATGCCGATGCGGCCGGGCGCCCAGGCGTTGCGTTGTTCGATCTGGTCCAGCAGCGTCGCCACGAACTCGACGTCTGAGGGCGAGCCCACCTTGGGCACCAGCACGGTGTCGAGCACCTGACCGCGCGCCTCCACGACGTCGACGACGTCGCGGTAGCACCAGTGGGTGTCGAGCCCGTTGATGCGGACGCTGACGGCCGTTCGCGTCCAGTCGTTGGCGCCCAGCGCCTCGATGATGTTCGCGCGGGCCGATTCCTTGTCGTCGGGCGCCACCGCGTCCTCGAGGTCGAGGAACACGACGTCGGCGTCGAGCGTGGCGGCCTTCTCCATGGCGCGCACGTTCGTGCCGGGAACGGCGAGTTCGCTTCGGTGGAGCCGGTC
>JBKPMF010000271.1:0-8321 GCA_046732015.1 Actinomycetota bacterium | reverse complement strand
CCTTCCTCCTGGGTCAGCTCGACGAACCGTTCTCCTACGCTGTGCGCGTGACGCTGCTCACCTCGCTCTACGGCGCGATCCTCACGCCGATCCTGTATCCCCTGCTGCGCAGGATCATCGAAGGCTCGAGACCGACGAGGGTGGTGCGGTTCTAGATGGAACGGTCCTCCGCCCGGCTGAAGGTGTTCGCGATCTTGGTGGCGATCATGTTCGCGGCGCTGTCCACGCGCCTGTGGTTCCTGCAGGTGCTGGCCACCGAGGTCTACGCCCAGGAAGCCCAGAACAACAGCGTGCGCACCGCCAAGACCGACGCCCTGCGCGGCGAGATCTGGTCCTCGGACCAGTTCGCGAAGGAGCAGGCCGGCTCGCCGAAGGCCACGCCCTTGGTCACGAACCGCAAGAGCCTCGAGGTGCGGGTCAACAAGCAGGAGCTGATCGACAGCGGCCGCGCCGAGCGGGTGCTGCTGCGTTTGTCGGAGATGCTCGACATCCCGGTCGAGGAGATCAACGACAAGCTGGCCGACAAGCAGTACTTCGACTACCAGCCCAAGCCGATCGCCGAGTTCGTCGACGAGGACGTGCGGTTCTACATCGAGGAGCACGCCGAGCAGTTCCCGGGCGTGGAGGTCGTCGACGCCAGCGTCCGCGCCTACCCGATGGGCACCACCGCCGCCCACATGCTGGGATGGGTGGGGCAGATCGACGCCGACCAGGTGGAGGAAGACGCCTACCGCAACTACGGCAACAGCGACCTCGTGGGCAAGACCGGCGTCGAGCTGACGTACGAGAAGTGGCTGCGCGGCCGCAAGGGCGTGCAGCGCTACGTCGTGAACTCCGACGGCGAGACGATCAAGAACCTCGGCGAGGTCGACCCCACGCCCGGCGACAACCTGGTCCTTACGCTCGACTCCGACGTGCAGAAGTCTTCTGAAGCGGCCCTGCAGGAAGGCATGGAGCGCGCCCGCACGATCTTCGACGACAGCACGAACAAGTACTTCGAGGCGCCCGCCGGGGCCGTCGTGGTGCTCGACGCGAAGACGGGCGGCGTCGTCGCGATGGCATCCAACCCGAGCTACGACCCGCGCTGGTTCGTCCGCGGTTTGAAGCCTCAGGAACAGCGGTACATGTTCAAGAGCCCTCGGGCGCCGTCGCTCGACCGAGCGTTCCAGCAGGTGTATATCCCGGGGTCGACCTTCAAGCCATTCACGGCGCTGGCGGCGGTCAAGGAAGGTGTGGCGTCGCTCGACGGCTCCTACGATTGCCCGGCGACCTACGTTTCCCCGAACGACACGTCAGGCACAGAGTTCAGCAACTGGTCGTCGGTCGGCCTTGGCTACATGTCGATCCCGGAGCTCCTTCGGATCTCCTGCGATACGGCCTTCTACGATTGGGGATCGCAGTTCTACTTCCGATACGCCCAGGATCCGCTCGGGGCCACCAACGAACCGCTGCAGCGGGATCTGCGGCAGTGGGGCTTCCAGCGCCCCACGGGCCTTGACCTGCCGGGCGAGGCCGAGGGCTTGATCCCCGACGCCGCCTGGGCCGAGGAACCCGCCCAGAAGGACATCCTGCCCGACGGCTGGGTTCCGGGCGGCGACATCCTCCTGATGATCGGATCCGGCTACGTGACGGTGACGCCGCTCCAGCTCGCGCAGGCCTACGCGACACTTGCGAACGACGGCAAGGTCTGTCGCCCGCACGTCGTCGAGCAGATCGTCGATGACGCCGGCGAGACGGTGAAGAAGGTCAGCGGGCACTGCGGCGAGCAGACGGTGCCGTACACGCAGGAACAGCTCGACACGATCATGGCGGCGCTGACCCGGGTTCCCGAGAGCGGCACCGCGCAGTCCGCCTTCTCGGGGTTCCCGTTGAGCGAGTACCCGATCGCGGGCAAGACCGGAACGGCGTTCCGCGGCTACCCGTTCCAGGACACCTCGTGGTTCGCGGGCGTGGTGCCGGCGAACGACCCGCAGTACGTCGTCGTGGCCATGGTGGAGCAGGCCGGGTTCGGGTCGGACGTGGCTGCGCCCATCGTGCGCAAGGTGATCGAAGGCATCTACGGCATCGAGTCGGGAGCGCCGCCGGTGGTCGAAGCGGGGCAGGACTGATGGCCGACCTCGTCGCCGGTCGCGTCTTCGCGCAGGAACGCCGGCCGATCCGCCACGTCGACCTCACGCTGTTGGTCGTCACCGCCGCGCTGGTGGTGATCGGGTTGTTCGCGATCTACTCGGCCACCAGCCAGACGCTGCGCCAGGACGGGCTCGACCCGTTGTCCCGGGTGAACAAGCAGGTGGCCACCGCGGTGCTCGGATTCATCGTGCTCCTGGTGATGATGACCTTCGACTACCGGTTCCTGAAGGTCTATGCCGGGTTCATCTACGGGATCACGCTGTTCCTGCTGCTGGTGCTGCAGATCCCCGGTGTGGCGGGCGGCGAGGGCGCCACCAGCAACTACATCGACATCCCCGGCGTGAGCCTGCTGCAGATCAGCCCGTCGGAGTTCGCGAAGATCGGGTTGATCGTGATCCTGTCGGCCATGTTGTCCGAGTTGCGTACCCCTGTGCCGCTGCTCTCCGACGTCGTTCGGGTGCTGATGGTGGCGGGGCTCACGATGGGCCTGGTGTTCATCAACGTCGAGATCGGCACCACGATCGTGCTCACCGCGATCACCGTCGGCATCCTCGTGGTGGCCGGCACGCGCGCCAAGCACCTGATCGCGTTGGCGGCCGGCGCCATCATCCTGATCGTCCTGGCGTTCCAGCTGAACGTGATCAAGTCCTATCAGGTGGATCGGCTCACGGCGTTCTTCGACTCCGGCAACGCCGCCGAGGACGCGCGCTACAACCTGGAGCAATCCGAGATCGCGGTGGGGTCGGGCGGCATGTTCGGCCGCGGGTACCTGCACGGCACGCAGACGAACCTGGACTACGTGCCCGAGCAGCACACCGACTTCATCTTCACCGTGATCGGGGAGGAGTTCGGCTTCTTCGGGTCGGTGTTCGTGCTGGGGCTGTTCGCGGCGCTGTTGTGGCGAGCGATCCGTATCGCGTACCTGTCGAAGGACTCGTTCGGCACGTACTTAGCGACGGGCGTGGCGTCGATGTTCGCGATCCAGATGTTCGTCAACGTCGGGATGGTGATCGGGATCATGCCGATCACCGGTATCCCGTTACCGTTCCTCAGCTACGGCGGCACGGCGATGCTGGTGAACTTCGTCGCGGTGGGGATCCTGCTCAACGTGCACATGCGTCGCTTCAAGTAGGCGCGGTCAGCGCGCCGGCGCGTTGCCGGAGACGATCCACACGAAGGTCGAGCCCTCGGTGCTGGTCGACTCCAGGACGACATCGCCGTCCATCGCGCGGGCGGACATACGCGCGAGCGTGAGGCCGAGCCCCACGCCCTGATGGGTCCGGGTGTTGAGGTCCTCGCCCTGTTCCAGCGGGTCGAAGATGCGGTCGAGCGCCGCCGCCTCGATGCCTCGGCCGCGGTCGATCACGCGCACGTGGGGGACCCCTCCCTCGGCCGAGACGCGGATCGTGACGGTCGTGCTCGGAGCCGAGAACGCGAGCGCGTTCTCCACGAGCTCTTCGACGATGCGACGCGCCGCGATCCGGTTGAGGCTGGCCATCGCCGGCCCCGGCGCAGCGTCGACGATGACACGGTCGTGCATCGCGGCCACCTCGCGCGCCACCTGGGTGACGTCGGCCCACTCGGTGAGCCCGGCTTCCACGGCGGCCTCGAACCGCTGCACGAGCCGGGCCAGGCTGTGCGCCCGGTCGACGAGGCTGTCCAGGATCTGTCCGCGTTCCTCCACCGGGGCGGTGCCCTTCGACAGCGTCTGAGCCATCCCCAGGATCACGGTGACCGGGGTACGGAGCTCGTGACCGAGCCGCGAGATCAGCTCGTGGCGCCGGGCGCTCCGCTCCAGCAAGGCCTGCTGCGCGATCTCCAACTGGCGGGTGCGGCGTCGTTCGCGCTCGAGGGCTTCGGTGAGGCTCTCGATCACCGTGGGCGTGACCTCGGGGGAGATGACCCCGCCACCGACCGCGGCCTGGCGGATCGCGTGGATGATCTCGTCGCCGTCGGAATCCTTCAGCACGTAGCCCGAGGCGCCCGCTACCAGCATGTCCCGCACCGCGCGCTGGTCCTCCGAGCCGGTGAGCGCCACGATCCCGATCGTGGGATGCGTGGCCTTCAGCCGGCGAGTCGTCTCGATCCCGTCCATCGTGGGCATCCGGACGTCCATCAGGATCACGTCCGGTGCCGTGATGTCCACCAGTTCCAAGGCCTGGTCGCCGCTGCCGGCCTGGCCGACCACGGTCATCTCCTCGGTGTCCAGCAGCGAGATCAGGGAGTCGCGGAAACCGGCGTTGTCGTCCACCAGGAGCACCCTGACCAGCGGGAGGGTCGACGGCAGGCTCGTCAGGTGGGCGGTGGCTGCCACGTCGCTCATGCAGGAAGCATCGGCACATCCGGCCGACGGGGGTATCAGGCGGACAACGGGTTCGCTCGGGGGACACCGGACGCGCCATATGGTCCCTTCGGCCTAGTCCGGTTGGCGATATCGCGAGGGGAACCGGCTCGGGCGGGTTCCGCCACTGCTATGCTCGTTCCAGATGTGCCCGTGGGGTGCAGGCCTTCAGGCCCGCGGCCCACGTGGATCCGACATGACGTCGAGATGGCGCGCGACCGCCGCCGCGGACCCCACCACGGGAACGCCGCGAGCGCGGGACGCGAGCGCCGGACAAGGACAGATCGGGTGCGCGATACCGCGCGCGGTCTGCACGGCAGCCCATGCTGCCGGGTCGCAGGCCCGCTGACCGAACCGGATGGTTCCGACACCGGGGTGAGCTCCACCCCGCTTCAGCGTTCTTCCTTGAGCTCCGGCCGGCCCTCTCGCGCACAGCGAAGGGAGTAACACCTCGTGAACGAGGACGAACGACTCGCCGCCTTCAAGCGCGGCGCTCCGACGGTGAAGTCGCCGGCGGACACCAGCACCACCCGCACCGAACGCACCCCCAAGCCCAAACCTGAGCCTAAGACCCAGGTCGAGCCGAAGCCGGCCCGAGTGCATCGGGCCCGTCAGGGTTCGACCGAGGCCGAGGGATCTGAGGGATCGGTCCGTACCGCCACACGGGAACCGGACGCCGGTGCGCCCGCGGACGAGAACGGATCAGCAACCCCCCGGTCGCGCAACCGTGGTGGCCGAGGCTCCGGCGGCGGTTCGCGAACCACCGATCGAACCACCGATCGAAGCACCGATCAGGAGCCGCGCGAGATGCGCGAGATGCGCGAGCCCAAGGAACCGCAGGCCCCCCGGGAGCCCAGGGCTCCTCGACCGCCACGGGAGCCCCGCCAGTCCAAGCCGGCGACGCGTGCCGAGTCGACGAAGACCGACAGCGACGCGCAGACGTCGCGTGGCTCGACATCGGAAACGGCGGACACGCAAGGGACCGCTTCGCAGGATGGGCCCGATGGCACCGGCGCGCCCAGGAAGCGCCGCCGTCGCGGCGGTCGCGGCCGGGGACGTTCCGGCAGCGCATCGACCGGCACGCCGACCTCGACTGACGCGCAGGACGCCGGCGCGGACGACGAGGCGCCCCTCAAGGAGACCCCCGACACCCAGCGAGACGACGCCTTGCCCGACGTGGGCGACCAGTCCGGTGCCTCCTCGACCTCCTCCGCCTCCCGGCGACGCCGTCGCGGATCACGCGGCAGCGGTGCGTCGAAGACCGGCGAGGACGAGCAGTCGTCCAAGGACAAGACCGACAGCCGCGCCAAGGATGACGGAGGCAAGGCCGACGGCAGCACGAGGCAGAAGGCCAAGCCGAAGACCATGACCGCCGAGGAGCGCGTGGCCGCCGGTGGCCCCACCCGTGGCGTGCGTTCCAGCCGGTCACGTACCGGCCGGGGAGATGGCCGCCGCCGCCGCGAGCCGTTGATCGTGCCGCCCCGCATCACCGACAAGGTCATGGTCATCACCGAACGAGGCGAGCGCGACCAGATCGCCGTGCTCGAAGAAGACGTGCTGGTCCAGCACTACGTCACCCGCACCGGCGCCCGTTCCATGGTGGGCAACGTCTACCTGGGCCGCGTGCAGAACGTGCTTCCGGGCATGGAGGCGGCCTTCGTCGACATCGGCCGCGGTCGCAACGGCGTGCTGTACGCCGGCGAGGTCAACTATTCCCCCGAGGACCTGGAGGGCAACGCGCCGCGCATCGAGCAGGTGCTGAAGTCGGGCCAGTCCGTCATGGTGCAGGTCACGAAGGACCCGATGGGTGGCAAGGGTGCGCGACTCACGGCCCAGATCTCTCTCCCGGGACGGTTCCTCGTGTTCGCGCCCAACCAGAACCTCTCGGGCATCAGCCGCCGCCTCCCCGACGAGGAGCGGAAGAAGCTCAAGGCGATCCTGAAGAAGGTGAAGCCGGCCGAGCACGGCGTGATCGTGCGCACCGCGGCCGAGGGCGCCTCCGAAGAAGCCATCACCCACGACCTGCAGCGCCTGATCGCCCAGTGGGACACGATCCAGAAGCGGGCGAAGAAGGTCAAAGCGCCCGACGTCCTGTCCGAGGAGCCCGAGCTCACGGTGCGGGTGGTCCGCGACCTGTTCACCGACGAGGAGTACAAGGCGCTGGTCACCGATTCGCCGCGGGTCTACGACAAGGTCATGGACTACGTGCGTGACGTCGCGCCCGACCTGGCGCCGAAGGTCTCGCTCCACGAGGGCAAGCTCCCGGCGTTCGAGGAACACCGGATCGAAGAGCAGATCCACAAGGCGCTCGACCGCAAGGTCTGGCTGCCCAGCGGTGGCTACCTCATCATCGAGCGCACCGAGGCCATGACGATCGTCGACGTCAACACCGGCAAGTCGGTGGGCAAGACGAACCTGGAGGCCACGGTCGCCAACACGAACCTGGAAGCGGCGAAAGAGGTTGCGCGCCAGCTGCGACTGCGCGACATCGGCGGCATCATCGTGATCGACTTCATCGACATGCTGCTCGAGCAGAACAAGCGGAGCGTCGAGGACACGATGAAGGAGGCCCTTGCCATCGACAAGACCAGGTCCCAGGTGTTCGAGATCGGCCCGCTCGGCCTGATGCAGGTCACCCGCAAGCGGGTCTCCGGCGGTCTGGTTGAATCCTTCTCCGAGACCTGCCCCACCTGTGAAGGCCGGGGCATCCTGGTCAACTACGAGATCTGAAGCTCGCGAAAGGACCCACCATGTATGCGGTGATCAAGGCGGGCGGCAAGCAGCACAAGGTGCAAGCGGGCGATGTGATCGAGGTCGAGAAGCTGGTCGGCCCCGATGAGATGCTGACCTTCACGCCGCTGCTCGTGGTCGACGACGACGGGAAGGCACACACCGGCAACGCGGCCTCCAAGGCGACGGTCACGGCCAAGGCCGTCGGTGAGAAGAAGGGCGACAAGGTCCACGTCGTGAAGTACCGACCCAAGACCGGCTATTCGAGGAAGACCGGCCACCGCCAGCAGTACACGCTGATCGAGATCTCGGGCGTCAAGCTGGGCTGACGGTCACTGATTGGTACCCTGGAGCACCTATGGCACACAAGAAGGGCGGCGGCTCGTCTCGGAACGGGCGCGATTCCAAGGCCAAGCGCCTCGGCACGAAGGTCTACGGCGGCCAGGTGGTCACTGCGGGCTCGATCATCGTCCGCCAGCGCGGCACCCGGATCCATCCTGGTGAGGGCGTCGGCAAGGGCGGCGACGACACGCTGTTCGCCACGCGCCCCGGGCAGGTGCGCTTCCACGAGTCGCGCGGCCGCACGTACGCGGTCGTCGATCTCGTCTCCGCCTAGTCGCAGTTCGCGCGTGCGGCGGCGACCGCGGCCCGCGTCTCCTTGACCCACACCTCGAGGCTGTCGCCGACGATGCTCGATGCGTTCGCGAGGTAGCCCGCATTGTGCCGGCGATGCTTCCGCTTGGACGGTGCGCGGTTGCGGTTGAACGGTCCGATCAACGTCGGCGGCGTGGCGCCGGGCGTGGAGCCGCCGTCCGGATGCAGCGGTGGCGGCTTGCTGAAGTAGAAGGCGGTCACCCGTTTGTCCCCCTCCTCCAGCGAGCGCACGAGCAGGACCGGTGATCCCCAGATCCGCTTGACGCGTTCCACCGCGGTCAGCGCGATCGACCGGATCCCGAGGGTCGGCGAGTCGAACCGGAGCGCCTGATCTTCGAGCGTGAGCGTGCCCTCGATGTCGTCGGGGGAGCGATCCAGCTGGACCATCCAAACCTTGGTCGGCTCGGGCATGACGCTATCTTGCTCCCCGCCGCGAGCGGCGACCACCTACCCTGAGGGCATGGCG